>NZ_JAMWYY010000038.1 GCF_024305175.1 Flavobacterium sp. | reverse complement strand
TGTGGCGGTTACACAGGCCATGCCGAAGCCATAAAAATAATTTTTAACCCCGACGAGGTAGCATATGAGGATTTGCTTGAAATTTTCTTTGCTACACATGATCCTACCACACTAAACAGGCAGGGCGCCGATGTAGGCACACAATACAGGAGTGAAGTATTTTATACTACTGAAGCACAAAAAACGGCAGCTGAAAAATTTATAAAAGAGCTTGGTGAGCAGAATATTTTTGATAAAAAAATTGTTACCAAAGTTTCGGCAGCTACCAAATTTTATCCTGCGGAAGATTACCATCAGGATTATTATACACAAAACCCGAACCAGCCCTACTGCCAGGCAGTAATATCACCAAAGCTGGAAAAGCTTAAAAAGCATTATAAATCTAAACTGAAAAATCAGTAACAATATAAAGCCCTGCCATGCGGGGCTTTAGTTTTTAAAGAGAAAACCAAGGCCGACCATCTTAAGCATCTTTTTTTCGAAATTCCAGAAAAAACGGAACTGCCCAAAGATAAAGCCAAAGAATACAAGCAAAACCTGATAGATAGGAAAAATCAGGATAAGGTACAAGGGTATATAAAAATAAAGAGGCATTGTTTCTTTCGTGACACCCATCCATGCCAGTACCGGTTTGGATAAATATGCTGAAGACGAACCTGTAACGGCAAAGACTATAAATATCATTACCAGCTGAAAGTTACTTGATATTCCCCAACGTTTTTTTAGTTTTTCCATAGTTGCAAGAGGTGTCAGCAAATATACCTGTTTTAGTATTGCGGTACAACACCACCAAGCCTTTGGTTGTTGGTATGCTGAAAATAAACAAGGTAGTTATATAACAGGTAGTTAACCTCATACCCGTAATTAATAGTAGGGTTATAGTCTATACGCATCTGGTAAAGCTCTCCATATTGCTGCGGGTTAAATACCCTCGAATTCCAAGTAGCTACCCATATCTGGTTCTTATTTTCAAGATAAGGCTGCCCGTAATAACCCCGTGGCCTTGCTCTTGCTGCAAGCCATGAGTTAAATCCGGGATCTATGATAATAACTTCATATTCAAGCGAATCATTGGCAATGCGAAGGGTATCGTTTGTTTTAGTATTATCGGCTACTTTTTCACCTGAAAAGTTGTTTTGGGTCTTGCAACTGTAAACCGCTATTATGGCAAAAAGTATTAATCCTATATATTTTTTCATCTCATTATAATTTTCATTTATAAAGATAACAAAAAAGGTGCCTTCTGAAATAAAGACACCTTTTATCTGTAAAAGCCGTTAAGCTAATTAAGCTGTTGCAGGGTTTGTAACCCCTTTAGCGCCTGGGTTAGCCGTACTGCCCGTGCTTGTAGCGGCAGTAGTTTTACCCTGCTGGCTTTGTTTAATATTATCGGCAATATCTCCGCCTTTGGTAACTACTTCGTCAAATTTATGTTTAGCAGATTCTTTAATGTTGTTGAACCTGTCTTTCACATCACTACCAAATCTTGAAGCTTTATCAGATAATCCATCTAATTTGCCTTTTCTTTTTAAAATAATTCCTGTTACTGCAAGGGCTGCAACACCTGCTGCAATACCCAATATTAATTTCTTGTTACTCATAATAAATTTTATTTAGTTAATAAATGTGCTTAGTGTTGGTTAATTTTTATCGCTCTCCGCTATTCCTGTCGGGGTTAAGGTTGCTTCCTGTGCGTTTTTCACGATCAGGGTTCAGGTTACTGCGTTCAAATTCAGGCCTGTTTTTCTCAATATTACGGCTCATGTAATCGTCCTTATCCCAATTTTCAACTCCGCTCGGGTCGGGGTTAACATCTCTCGACTGCTCAGGGTTTTTATCCCTGTCAGGATCTGTGATGTTATTTTTTTTGTTATCTGTATTCATAGCATCTAATTTTAGTTTAACTATTATTCACCCCTGTCCGGATTAATCATCCTTTCTTCCGGGGTAGTGTGGTTTTTTGGTTTCTTATCATAATCGTACTCATGGAGGTCATCTTTCGCTTCACTTACGTCAGATTCAATATACTTATACCTGTCAGGGTCAGTTCCTGCGGGTGTCTCTTTAGAGCAGAAATCTTCATTGCTTTCATTTTCGCAATTTCCTGACGCTGTATTAACACCGTTTTCAGGTATGCGGTTTTTGTTTTCACCATCATTATTTTTTGCTTCTGTGCCCATAATTATATCCTTTCGTCATTAAACTTATACTAAGTTACATATAGGCTCACGCATTGTATATTAATGATGTCTTAAAGTTTGATAATCAGCTTTTATTTAACTTTTTATTAGTGCAAAATATTAAAGCGGGGCAGGAGTATGTTAAAAAAATAAGCCGGCTAATTGCCGGCTTCAGTCTGATTTATTCTTATATGTGTTATACGAACAGGGGATATTCTTCCTCGTTGTGTATGTCCCATTCTTCTTCTTCGTTCCATTCGGCTTCGGTGGCGAACCTTAATACACTTACAACGCCAAATCCGGCGAGCAGGGCAAGTAAAAATTTTAAAATCGTTTTCATATTACAGCAATTTATTGGTTAATCTTCTTCTTCATATTCATTTGATTACAAAGCTACTACCAAACAACTGATATTGAAAACTATTTAATAAAACTTTAGTACAATGAGGTAATGTTTAATAATAGTTTAAAAATTAACTCATATTAAGTTCATCTTGCAATAATTAGCCCAAGCCATACTGCTGCAAGCCCTGCAATAATGCTTGCCGCCATATAGGCAAATGCAACCAGGCTGTTTTGCCCCTGCAAAAGGCTTAAATTCTCTATAGAAAACGCAGAAAAAGTAGTATAACCACCGCAAAAGCCTGTTATTAAAAGCAGTCGGATGTTCTGATTTGCTATTTGTTGTTTATCAAGCAAACCGAACAGCAGTCCTATTAAAAAGCATCCTAATACATTTACAGTAAAGGTTGCCCACGGAAAGTGGCTATTGGCATACCTGTTTACCAGCAAAGCTGTAAGGTAACGCAGCATGCTTCCGGCAGCACCGCCAACACCTACTAATAGTATTGATTTAAGCATATAAGTTACTTCTTTATATTCTTGGTTACCTGCAAATTTAACACCTTTGCGCGGGTATATTGCCAAATCTATAAAACATCACTTAATATTACCATAAACATTTTATTATATTTGTCACTTTATATAAGCGAACAAACTAAACAATACCTATGAAATTATTAGAAGGAAAAACGGCTATAATTACCGGTGCGAGCAGGGGTATAGGCCGTGGGATTGCGCAGGTTTTTGCAAAACACGGCGCTAACGTTGCTTTTACCTACAGTGCATCTGCCGAAGCTGCCAAAGCTCTTGAAGATGAACTTAACAGTATGGGCATAAGGGCAAAAGGTTATCAAAGCAATGCCGCAGATTTTAACGAGGCACAAAAGCTTGCCGATGATGTTGTTGCAGAATTCGGGGCTATAGATATACTTATAAATAATGCAGGTATAACCAAAGATAACCTGCTTATGCGTATTTCTGAAGAAGATTTCGATAAGGTTATAGAGGTAAACCTTAAGTCGGTATTTAATATGACAAAAGCTGTGCAGCGCACCATGCTTAAGCAGCGTAAAGGCTCTATCATTAATATGAGCTCTGTGGTTGGCGTTAAGGGTAATGCAGGGCAAACTAACTATGCGGCTTCTAAGGCCGGTGTTATAGGTTTTACCAAATCAGTAGCATTAGAACTTGGTTCAAGGAACATCCGTTGCAATGCAATAGCCCCAGGCTTTATTGAAACTGAAATGACAGAAAAGCTGGGTGAAGAAGTTATAAAAGGGTGGACGGAGAACATCCCATTAAAAAGAGGCGGCACACCTGAGGATGTAGCCAATGCATGCGTTTTTCTTGCATCTGATATGTCGGCATACGTTACAGGGCAAACCCTTAATGTAGATGGCGGTATGCTTACATAAAACTAAATTTAAATTTTAGAGATAATATAAAAATGACTACATCTACGGTTTTATTACTTATAGTAGCTGCACTTGTAGCATTTGCATTATCATTTTTACAATACTTTTTTAAAGCCAGAAAGAAAGGCAGGTTGCAATTCTTCCTGGCTTTTTTACGTTTCTGTACGTGTTTTGCCATTTTTGTTTTACTGATAAACCCGGTAATAACCCGTACCTCATTCGAAACAATCAAAACACCATTACCTGTTTTAACAGATAACTCTCAGTCTATACAGGAACTGGAGCAGGATAGTGTTGTTAAAAAATTGTATAGTAAAATAATTATGAATGAAAAACTGAATGAAAAGTTTGATGTTCAGCCCTTTACTTTTGATGAAAATTTTAACTCAGGCAACGAGCCAGATTTTAAAGGAAAGCAAACCCATATAGACCAGGCAGCACAGGATCTTAAGCAATTGTACCGCAACAGTAACTATCCCGTTGTTTTACTTACCGACGGTAACCAGACGCTTGGTAATGATTATGTGTACAGCTTTAATGAAAATACTGCTGTATATCCTGTAGTTTTAGGTGATACTACGCTTTATCCTGACCTAAAGGTGAATCAGGTAAATGTAAATAAGTATGCATTGCTTAAAAATAAATTTCCGGTAGAGGTTTTTGCACAATACAGCGGCAACAAAAATGTAAATGCAGTATTCAGCATAATACAGGGGAATAAAGTATTGCACAAGCAAGCAATTAATTTTACCACAGATAAAAAAGCAGAGGCAATTACTGTACTGCTAAGCGCTGAAAGGGTAGGAGTGCAAACTTATAAGGCGGTTATAACTTCATCATTACAGGAGAAGAACACGTATAACAACACCAAAAATTTTGCAGTGGAGGTTATAGACCAGCGGTCTGAAGTAGCAATTGTATCATCTGTTAACCATCCCGACCTTGGCGCTTTAAAACGTGCAATAGAAACCAACAAGCAACGCAATGTTGTTATCTTAAAACCTTCGGAAGTTAAATCGCTTCGCGATTATAACGTCTTGCTTTTGTACCAGCCTGACGCTTCTTTCAGGGGGTTATTAGAACAAAATAAAACAGCAGGCTTAAATACATTAACAATTACCGGGTTAAGTACTGACTTTAACCTGCTTAACCAGTACCAGGATTTGCTCGGTTTTAGAATGACCGGGCAGAAGGAAGATTATACAGCTATGTATAACCCAATGTTTAATCTTTTTTCTGTTGAAGATATTGGTTTCGGGCAGTTCCCGCCATTGCAGCATCCTTTTGGCACTATATCCGTTAAGGGCAATGCTTCTGTACTGTTAGGCACTAAGGTGAGAAATACGGAAACAGAAAACCCCATGTTGGTTTTTTCTGAAAAAGGCGCTTCCAGGAATGCTTTTTTACTGGGTGAAAATATCTGGAAATGGCGGATGGAATCCCATCTTAATGATAAGTCTTTTGAGAAGTTTGATATTTTCATTGATAAAACCATACAATATCTTGCTTCAAATTCTAAAAGAAAATCCCTGGTAGTAAACCACGAAAATTTTTATAATTCGGGTGAATTTATCAGTATCACAGCGCAGTACTTTAATAAAAATTATGAGTTTGATGAAAATGCCCGCATTACGCTACAGCTTAAAAATAAAGCTACGGGAAAAGCTAAAATGTATGATTTCCTAAAAGGAAACAATGAATATAAAGTAAACCTTGACGGACTGGAAGCGGGTCAATATCAGATAAACGCGAAAGAGGCTGGTTCTAATACATCTTATACCGGTAATTTTGAAGTACTTGATTTTGAAATTGAAAAACAGTTTGTAAATCCTGATTTGCAGCGTTTACTACAAACAGCTCAGAATACAGGTGGCAGTGTTTTTTATCCTGACAATGCAGATAAACTTATTGACCTTCTCATAAAAGATGAAAGTTATAAAGCCGTACAGAAAGAAGTTATAAAAAAATCTCCGCTGATAGACTGGGTATGGCTTTTAGTTATAGTAGCACTAACACTCGCTGCCGAGTGGTTTACACGTAAGTATAACGGCCTGCTGTAACACGTGCTAATTTTATAATAAAATTAGTTTTAGTACGTATTATCTCCTTAAATTTGAATAAAACTATTCAAAAATGAAAAAGATAATAGGTATTATAGCGGCTGCGTGTATTGCAGGTTGTGGCAGTACTCAAGGAGATACACCCCAACAGACACTTACAGCCACCACTTGGGAGTTACAATCTATACAGGGGAAAAAAGCTACAACAGAAGATTTTGCAAATGGCATGCCTTATATAAACTTTACTGCCGATTATAAAGTTAATGGTAAAGGAGGATGTAATTCATTCAACGGCACTTATAATCTTAACCAGGAAGGCGGTATAAATGTAAGCAGGCTTGTTTCTACTAAAATGTATTGTAAGGGTGTCAGGGAAAATGATTTCCTTCAGTTATTGGAAACGTCAGATGCCGTAGATGTGGATAAAGATAAAATCACACTGCTCAAAGAAACAAAAGAAGTATTGGTACTTGTACCAAAAAATAATAAAAAGGAGGAACTTTAAGTTCCTCCTTTTTATTATACTGCTTTTTCTTCCAGTAACTGAACCTGGTCTTTAAGTCTTTCAATTACTAAATTCATCATTCTTTTATTCAAGTTTGATGAGTTTTTAATATACTCATTAAACTCTTCTATTGTAAACATAGCTATAACCATACCCTTTAAAGCATTACGAAACTTGATATCCTTTTGTATAGCATTTTCTATAAATAAAAGTTTCTTCTCTACACTCAGGCTGTAAAAATCGGTTTTATGCTTGTTTACATAGTTTATGAATGAAGCTACAAAAATATCATTCTGAAATTTAAGTACCGGACGTATGGTTTTGTTCTGAAATATTTCTTCGGGAGAAGACTGTGGGTGAATACTGCCCAGTAATTCTTCTCTTATGCTGCTTACTGCAATGTCTCGCGGACTCATAGTTTTTATTTTAAAGATATAAAAAAACCTCTGCATTAAGCAGAGGTTTTCAGTATAGTTATTAACCTGTGATTATTTAAGGATAAATGTTACCCTTCTAACCACCTGGCGTGCATATTTAGAGTCTTTGCTAACAGATGTGTCTTCTCCGTTACCCATAATGTTTAGCCTCGAACCGTCAATTCCTGCATCAACAAGTATTTGTTTAACATTTTCAGCCCTTCTTGCAGATAAAGCCTGATTATATTCGGTATTACCAATTTCATCAGCATAACCTATTACGTCAGCATTTACACTTGGATTATCTTTCAGGTATTTAATAAGGAAGTTTATACCATTAACAGATTGTGCATTAGGCATATCCTGGTTAAAGTCGAAATAAACGTTCACGTATCCACCGTTAATAAGGTCTTTAATATCTGATGCTACACTGCTTTTCACTTCAGTGTTTTTAGCTTCTATATAAGACTCAAGCTCATCCGGCACACCGTTATTGTTCCTGTCAATAGTACGTCCTTTGCTGTCAACAGCAACACCTGTAATAGTATTAGGCTCTGCATCAAGGTAGTCAGGCACACCATCTTTATCGGTGTCATTCATTAGTGTTTCCATTTCACCAAGCCTGCTTTCAATATCTTCAAGCTCATCAGATTTTTCATCTACATACCAGTCAGCATGTTTTTCATGTTTACCCAGGTAAAAAGATAAACCTATTGTAGCATGGTAAAGTGTACTGTCAAATCCCTGTTCACCCATTGGGTCATAATCTGCTCCGTCCCATGTTTTATGCTGAGAAAAGTTGTTTATCATGGTAAAGTCGGCATTAATGGCAATCCCGTTAGAAATTCTATATTGGGCCCCCATACCAATAAGAAAGTTACCAAGCCTGTCTCCGCCGTCAAACTGATCATTTGTAAGTTGTGAAACACCTACACCAAGGTGTCCTAAAACATTAATCCTGTCTGTCCAGGTTTCGAATTCCATAATACGCCCAAGATTGGCATATCCCTGTAAAGCTATACCAATTACTTCACTCTTAAATTCTCTGTCCGGGTTATCTCCATCATCGTTTAAAACATCGTAACTTCCGTGTAGTTTAAGTCCGAATTTTGTATTAAACATATAACGAAAACCAAGGTCTGCATGAAAAAGGTTATTTGCGTTCATATGATAACCCTGCGACATAGGATTGGCAGCTTTGTTTACACCGCCGTTTACATCTACAGACCACTTGTTAAAATCATTAGCGCTGCCTTCCTGCGCATTTACTGCACCTGCAAGACTTACTAATAATAAGGGGAGAAAGATTTTCTTCATAATAATTGTTTAATGTTATCGGTAGGTTTGAAATTTCGTGTAAATGTAATAATTTTATATTTAAGTAAATACGTGTTATAATTATAACTTAATGCGGCAAAATTAAAAAATGTTTTCAATTAAAAATCCTTTTGATCGAACTATTTTAGCTGAATATCAATATATTACTGATATTCAGGCTATTCAAATTATAGATATTAATAAGGAATCATTTCACTTATGGGGAAAAAATTCTGTTCCTGAACGGCTGAAATTTATCAAAAATTTAATATTTGCATTAACAAACAATAAAGAAGCGATGGCGCGCCAATGCTCGGCAGAGATGGGTAAACCCTATAAGCAGGCAATTGCGGAAGTTGAAAAATGCAGCCTGTTATGCGAATATTACTTTAAAAATGCTGAACATTTTTTAGCGTCGAAAACAATTACTACTGATGCTTCTGAAAGTTATGTTACCTATGAGCCCTTAGGTGTAATACTGGGTGTTATGCCCTGGAATTTCCCGTACTGGCAGGTATTTCGTTTTGCCATACCAAGTATAATTGCAGGTAATACAGTTGCAGTTAAGCATGCAAGCAATGTTGCCGGTTGTGCCATAATGATTGAAGAGCTTTTTACAGAAGCCGGTTTTCCTGATGGTGTATATAAAAACCTGCTTATTTCCGGAAGCCAGGTTGAAAATGTAATTGAATATCCTGCAGTAAAAGCAGTATCGCTTACAGGCAGCGAAAAAGCCGGGGCATCTGTTGCGGCAACTGCAGCAAAACTGATTAAAAAATCAGTGCTTGAGCTGGGTGGCAGTAATGCCTTCATTATTTTAGAAGATGCCGATATAGATAAAGCTGCCGAAACAGCTGTAACGGCACGTATGCAAAATACCGGGCAAAGCTGTATAGCTGCAAAACGTTTTTTGGTGCATGAAAGTTTATACGATGCCTTTATAGAAAAATTCAAAAAAAGGGTTGAGGCTTTGAAAATTGGAAACCCGATGGATGAAGATACCTATATAGGGCCCTTGGCACGGGTTGACCTTGCCGAAGAAGTAGAAAAACAGGTGGACGAATCTGTAAAAATGGGGGCTAAAATTATAACAGGCGGTAAGCGGAATGATGCTTTTTATACACCAACAATTATCATCAATATTTCAACAGACATGCCTATTTTTAAAGAAGAAGTTTTTGGTCCTGTTGCTCCTGTAATGCCTTTCAGCTCTTTTGAAGAAGCAGTAGAGTTGAGCAATGCAACTGAGTTTGGGCTTGGTGTAACAGTATTTACAGAGAACAGAGAAGCTATTAAAGACAAACTGCATCTTTTTAATGAGGGAGCCGTATTTATTAATGCACTCGTAAAATCTGATCCTGCACTGCCGTTTGGTGGCGTTAAAAAATCAGGCTTTGGCAGGGAACTGGCAGAAAATGGTATTAAGGAATTTGTGAATGTAAAAACCGTTTATATAAAATAAAAAACAAAACCCGCTTTAAGGCGGGTTTCATCTTTAATATAATACCGGAAATTTAACCGGATTTGCTTCATGCATTATTGCATATACTTTCTCATAAATATCTTCTGCAGATGGCTTGCTAAAATAATCGCCATCTGTACCATAAGCAGGCCTGTGTGCTTTTGCGCTCATCGCCTCAGGCTTGCTGTCTAAGTAGCGGTAAGCGTTTTGCTCATCTACAATTTTTTGCAGTATGTAAGCAGATGCACCGCCGGGAACATCTTCATCAATAACCAGCAGCCTGTTTGTTTTGGCAACACTTTTTGCAATATCGTGGTTAATATCAAATGGCAATAATGACTGAATATCTATAATTTCAGCTTCTATACCTGCTTCCGCCAGTTCTTTTGCAGCCTGTTCTACAAGGCGCAGGGTAGAACCGTATGAAACAAGCGTAATATCATTACCTTCCCTGATAGTTTCTACAACGCCTACAGGTGTTTTAAATTCACCCAGATTTACAGGCATTTTCTCTTTAAGCCTGTAACCGTTAAGGCATTCTACTATAAGTGCAGGCTCATCTGTTTCAAGTAAAGTGTTATAAAACCCGGCAGCTTTTGTCATGTTGCGCGGTACAAGTACATGTATGCCCCTTAGCGCGTTTATAATCATACCCATAGGAGAACCTGAGTGCCATATACCCTCAAGCCTGTGCCCGCGTGTCCTTATAATAAGTGGTGCTTTTTGCTTTCCTGCGGTCCTGTATTGCAGGGTTGCAAGGTCGTCACTCATAATCTGCACGGCATACAGCAGGTAATCCAGGTACTGTATTTCGGCAATTGGCCTTAAGCCACGCATTGCCATACCAATTCCCTGTCCTAATATAGTTGCTTCGCGGATACCTGCATCACAAACCCTGAAGTCGCCATATTTCTCCTGCATACCTTCAAGCCCCTGGTTAACATCGCCTATATTTCCGCAATCTTCACCAAAAACAAGCGCTTCAGGATATTTATTGAATATAGCATCAAAATTGTCACGTATAATAACACGCCCGTCAACCTCTTCCGCACCATCTTTATATTCAGCAGCTACAGGCTTAACATTATACACATTCTTACCTGATTCAGAGAAAAGGTGTGAGCTGTATTTAGGCTGTATTTTTTCAGTGTATGTTTTTATCCACTCGGCAAGTTGTGGCCTGCTGCCTTCATTCACGATAATGCGCAGTACTTTTCTCGCAGTAGTTAGTATTTCTTTACGAATAGGCTCTTTAACCGATGCAAGGTCAGAGGCAGCCTTTTCTATGAATACTTTGTTAGGGCTATTAGAGGCTATCTCTGTAAGTACAGCCACAAGTTCCTGCTGCTCGGACTTCATAGGTGCAGTATAAGCTGCCCAAGCCGCTTTCTTGCCTTCAAGAACATCTTTCTTAGCATCTTTTTCTATACTTTCAAGATCTTCTTCAACAGCAATATTGTTATCGAGCATCCATTTTCTCATCTGTACAATACAGTCATACTCACTTTCCCAGCTTAGGCGGTCAGTATTTTTATAGCGCTCGTGCGAACCTGATGTAGAGTGCCCCTGCGGCTGTGTAAGTTCGTATACGTGGATTAGCACAGGCACATGTTCTTCACGCGCAATAGCAGAAGCTTTTTCATAAGCGGCAATCAGTTCAGGGTAGTCCCAACCTTTAACCTTTATGATTTCGTAGCCTTTGTTGTCTTCATCACGCTGAAATCCTTTTAGTATTTCAGATATATTTTCTTTTGTAGTCTGGTGCCTTGCATGTACGGATATACCATATTCATCATCCCAGACACTTATTACCATTGGTACCTGTAATACACCTGCAGCATTTATAGTTTCGAAAAATAAACCTTCAGATGTGCTGGCATTACCTATTGTACCCCAGGCTATTTCATTTCCGTTTACAGAAAACTTTTCTGCATCAATACCTGGTACATTCCTGTATACTTTAGATGCCTGGGCAAGCCCTAACAGCCTTGGCATTTGCCCGGCTGTAGGCGAGATATCGGCACTTGAGTTTTTTTGTTGTGTAAGGTTTTTCCAGTTGCCGTTCTCATCAAGGCTGTGGGTAGCAAAGTGGCCGCCCATTTGGCGCCCGCCCGACATTGGGTCGTGTTCTATATCGCTATGACCGTATAATCCTGCAAAAAACTGTTGAACGGTTAGTTGGCCAATAGCCATCATGAACGTCTGGTCGCGGTAATAACCCGAACGAAAATCTCCGTTTTTAGATGCTTTTGCCATTGCAAGCTGCGGCACTTCTTTACCATCTCCGAATATACCGAATTTGGCTTTACCGGTAAGTACTTCCCTGCGGCCCAACAGGCTGCATTCCCTGCTTAAAACGGCAAGTTTATAATCATTAAGCACTTCTGCCTTAAAATCGTCAAAAGAAATTGATTTTTTTGTTTCTGTCTCTGTCATATAACAACGGGTTGTATGCCTACAAATTTAAATAAAAGATTTAAACTTTAGCAGAAGGTGAGAAAAATTACTTTAAGTATTTTTAATAAAAAAGCAACTATTAGCTGTTTTGGTGGATAATAATTACTAAAACCACCTAAAAAATATATTTTGTATATTTTTTAGGTGGTTTGTTCTAACTATTAAAACCACTTACGCGTAAAGAGGTTTATTAGTGTGCCGGGGCTTATAGTTACCACAAAACGTATTTTCTGGCTATAGTTGCCATCCTGAAGTTCAAATCCGTTGGTTGAATATACAGGAAAGTATAACTCAAAATAGTCGGGCAAAAGGTTGAGGCGGATACCGCTGTCATATACAAACCGGGCACTGTCATATTTATTTTTAAATGTCCCGGCATCACCATACACTTCAATCCAGTTCCAGATATTAAAGCTTCCGTTAACCGTTACCATCCACTGATTGGCAAAACGTGTACCGAATATGGATTTGAAACCACCCTCGGCCATTATGTATTGCTGGCTAAAAAGACCTGTGGTTTCCGAACGGCCGTAAAAATTATAGTCAAACATATAGTCGCTCGGCCTGTCCAGCCCAAAGCTGAAAAATTCTGAATTGGTGCTGCGGTACATAAATGCACCTGCGAACATACGGAGGTTTATCTGCCTGTTATCATTAAACAGCCTTCTGTATTGTACTTCGCCTGCAAGCTTACCAAAGGATTTTGAAAGCTGTACATCGGTATAAAAATTATAATGTTTAGTTATCTCTGAGTCGAACTTACTGTATCGCGCATTAAAAACAGAATAACTTTCGTTCTGCTCTTCCGTACCGGCATATACAGACCTTTCACGGTCAACGAGTACCTGGCGCAATGTTATAAACTGCTTACGGTTTTCCCTGTAATCTTCTTCACGGATGCGGAACTGCACCGCGGGCGTAAACTTTGTATAGCGCGCATCGGGTGCATAATGGAAAGTTGATGCCCCTACGGAATACCGTACATTAAAAAGGTTACCTTCACGGATGTAGTTGTTAACCGCAAATGAGAACGACCCTATAAGCTGGCCTGTTTTAAGCGAATAGGTAGGGTTTAAATCAAATATAATAGGTTTCTCTAATAACGATTTATTGTGCAGGCGTAACCCCGGCGAAAACCCATCATATATGTTAAATATAAAGCTGGGAACATAAAAGACTTGGTTATAGTGCGGATTTTCAAGATCCTGAAAAAAGGTAAATTTGAAAGGTTTTTGGTTAGGCAACCATGTATTAAGAGTCCGCCAGTTATTACGCAGGTTATATTCGGGTACTGTATTTTCATAATTGAGTGCAAGCCTCTCCGCACCGAAGGATGCTATAGTTAAAGTAGTATCTACCGTTACATTTTCCAGCCATTGCTTAAAAACAATTGTATCATTTTTAAGTCCGTAAAGCGATATGGGAACATTAGTACCTGTGCGGTTTTTAACAGTAATGTTTAATGAGTCTCCCACAGCTTTAGTATTACCGAACTTATAGTCTATTATTTCGCGGCTGTGCACCATTGTATCGAAAAACCAATCAATGTTTTTAGAAGATTTGTTTTTCAGCAGTTCTTTAAAATCGTTTGCAGTTGCCTGTCCTGTAGTATTTAATCTGTAAAACTCTTTTATAGACTGCGGAACGGCATCTGTTGCAAGGTAATCGTTAAGGTACTCCAGGCTTAAACCGGCTTTATATTTACCGGCAAGCTGCTCGTTAAATTTTATAAGCTTGTTTTTAGGATAACCTGTAGGCTGGTCGAGGTTTTTGCGAGCCATGAGCAGGTACAGGTAGTTGTACTTATCATTATAAGCTATATTAAACAGATGATGTCCCTGCAATATACCCCAGTCCGACAGTTGTCCCATCATTTTTTTATCGGGGTAAAAATCTTCCATATACTGCATCATCAGGTATATCTGTATGCCATCATATACCCACGCTTCTTTTCTGGGGTCAAGCTTTAATGTATTTCTCAGGTTGGCATGCAGATATGTTTTTAGAAAACGTATTTCGTATGTAAATGCATCAGGGAATGGGTTAAGAAAGGAGGGAAGCTGGTTAAGCCCATAAACCGGGTTTCGTTCATAATCATTTTGCGATACTATAATTTTGCCATTGGGGTAACGTCCCAAAGCACTGTCAATGTAGCGTGTTACCTGATCTATAATAAGCGATTTCTGTATTTCTGTAATACGGTCGTCTTTAAGGTTGGTGCTTACTTCGGCAACGCTGTTCCTGTAAACTTTAAATGTTTTCTTTTTTTCGAATACAAGGTTAAAATTATTGAACTGCTTGCCTATAAGGAAATATTCTTTCCTGCGGTCTTCAATTTGCTTCTCACTGCCTATGTAAAGGTCAGAAGTTACAGCTATATCATCGGGGATTTTTAAGGTTACTTCATAATCACTTATGGCATTGGCAATATCATCAAGGTTCTCGTTACTGTAACGCACAAACTTGCCGTTTGTATAACGTGCAGGCACAAGGTACCAGTCTTTTAATATAATATTACCATTATTATTATATCCAAAACGTGTAAATCTGTCATTAGGAATTTTGATGGTATAGCGTAATGTTATGCTAAACTTATGGTTTGGATATATAGGGTTTTTAAGCTGTATATCAATAATATCCGGATGTTTACTTGGGCGACCCCAACTTAGCGCCCTGTCATTCTGGTCAGTAACAGTAGCTATTGTAGTATTACCGCGCTCATCATCTTTAGCAAGATGAAAGGCCCGCACAAATTCATCAGAAAATCGTTTTGCAAGAGGTGTGTTTTTACCTGAATAAGCATTATTCCAGTCGTTCAGCACAAGGCTGTTAAGTGTGTCTTCAGTCTGGTTAAAATAAGTAATTTCCTGCCTTACTTTAAGCACCTTTGCATCATAGTCAACATCAACAAACAACTTGTTAAGATGCTGTGCATGCACGGGGACATTAATAAGCAGGAGTAAAAATATAAAACCTTTTAAACTATTTAAATGTGCTGACAATACGTGTAAATTATTTTGCAGATGTACTATAAACACTTATTTACGGTGTTTAAGTATACTACAGATGCAATTTTATTTAGTTGGTTGCTGTTAAAAATGTTAAAGCTGCCGAAAGGCAGCTTTATATTAAAAATTCGGGCTAAGGTTATACTTTTTGTAGAAGTTGTCAATTACTTCAAGTACTTCGTCTTCTGTATCTACAATCCTGATAAGCTTCATATCTTCCGGGCTGGCATTAAAGTACTTACCAATCATAACATCTTTAATCCAGTCAATAAGCCCTGTCCAGAACTCGCTTCCTACAAGTATAATAGGGAATTTGCCTATTTTTTTAGTCTGTATAAGTGTAATCGCCTCAAACATTTCGTCAAGGGTGCCAAAACCTCCCGGCATAACCACAAACCCCTGAGAATACTTTACGAACATAACCTTACGTACAAAAAAGTAGTCAAAGTTCAGGTTCTTGTCTTTATCAATATATGGGTTAAAGTGCTGCTCAAACGGCAACTCAATATTTAACCCTACAGATGGGCCTCCGCCTGCATGGGCACCTTTATTACCGGCCTCCATAATACCGGGACCACCACCTGTAATAACACCGTAGCCGGCTTTAGCTATTTTTGTGGCTATTTTTTCTGCAAGTAAATAATATTTATCCCCGGGCTTGGTACGTGCAGAACCAAATATAGAAACACACGGGCCAATGCGCGCCATTGATTCGAATCCGTTTACGAATTCTGACATTATTTTAAATATGGCCCAGGAGTCGTTACTCCTTATCTCATTCCAGTTTTTTTGCTTTAGCCCATCGTGGATGCGCTCATCTTCATTTTCAAAATTATTTATAGACATGCAATCTCTGATTTTTTCTATTGAACAAACGCGCTAAGATAATTCTTTTTTCAGGAACTTGGCGGTATAGCTTTTTTTGTTTTTAGCTACTTCTTCGGGTGTTCCTTTGGCTACTACCATGCCACCGTCTTTACCGCCTTCATAGCCAATATCAATAATATAATCGGCAAGTTTAATCACATCAAGGTTGTGCTCTATAATAAGCACCGTGTTGCCTTTTTTAAGCAGCTTGTTTATTACTTCCATCAACACCCTTATATCTTCAAAATGAAGCCCTGTAGTTGGCTCATCCAGTATATAAAACGTATTACCTGTGTCTTTTTTAGAAAGCTCTGAAGCCAGCTTAATGCGCTGTGCCTCTCCACCCGAAAGAGTAGTGCTTTGCTGCCCTAATGTTATATAGCCCAAACCTACATCCTGTATGGTTTTTATCTTGCGGTATATTTTAGGGATATTCTCGAAAAATGGTACGGCTTCATCTACTGTCATTTCAAGTATATCCGAAATAGATTTGCCTTTGTAGCGTATTTCGAGTGTTTCGCGGTTAAAGCGCTTACCCTGGCAGGTTTCGCACTCAACATAAACATCCGGTAAAAAATTCATTTCAATCACACGAAGCCCCGATCCTTCGCAGGTTTCGCAACGTCCGCCTTTTACATTAAAGCTGAACCTTCCCGGCTTATAGCCGCGTATCATGGCTTCGGGTGTCTGGGTAAACAGCCTGCGTATTTCACTGAAAACATCTGTATAGGTAGCGGGATTAGAGCGTGGTGTACGCCCAATAGGCGACTGGTCTATATCTATCACTTTATCCACATGCTCCAGCCCTTCAATTTTTTTGTACGGCTGCGGTTTTTTTACAGCGTTGTAAAAGTGTGTGTTAAGGATAGGGTAAAGGGTTTCGTTTATCAGCGTACTCTTGCCACTACCCGATACGCCTGTAACGCATATTAGTTTGCCTAAAGGGAATTCTACACTCACATTTTTTAGGTTGTTACCGGTAGCGCCTGTTAGTTTTATGGTTTTACCGTTGCCCTCGCGGCGTTTTTTGGGCACCGCTATTTCTTTTTCACCGTTAAGGTAAGCTGCGGTAAGAGTATGTTCTTTAAGCAATTCGGCGGGTGTGCCTTTGCTTACTATCTGTCCTCCGAAGCGTCCTGCAGCAGGCCCTATATCTATAACATAATCGGCACGCTCTATCATGTCTTTGTCGTGCTCTACCACAAGTACTGAGTTGCCTATATCCCTTAGCTGTTCGAGTGAACGTATCAGTTTTTCGTTATCGCGCTGGTGGAGCCCTATACTTGGTTCATCCAGTATGTATAATACACCTACAAGCTGTGAACCTATTTGTGTGGCAAGCCTTATGCGCTGCGCCTCACCACCCGAAAGTGAGCCTGAGCTTCGGTGTAGCGAGAGATAAGTAAGCCCTACATCTACAAGAAAGCCAAGCCTTGCTTTTATTTCTTTAATAATTTCATGCGCTATTGCCTTTTGCTTTTCCGAAAGAAAATCTTCAAGCACATTAAACCAGTCGGCGAGGTCGGCAATATCCATTTGTGAAAGCTCCGCTATGTTAAGCCCGTTTACTTTAAAGTAAAGCGATTCTTTTTTAAGTCGGGAGCCATGGCAAACAGGGCACTCTATTTCGTCCATAAAATCTTTCGCCCAGCGTTTTATGAAAGAAGAGCCACTTTCATCATACTGATTCTTTATAAAAGCCGAAATGCCTTCAAAGTCTATTTTGTATTCGCGATTTATGCCCAGCGTTTTAGATGATACAGAGAATTTTTCCTTACCGCCGTTCAGTATCATATCCATAGCTTCGGCAGGAATTTTTTCAATAGCATCGGTTAGCTTAAAGCCATATTTTTCGCCAATAGTTTCTATCTGCTTAAATATCCATGAGTTTTTATACTCTCCTAAAGGAATAAACCCTCCTTTTTTTATAGAAACCTTAGGGTCAGGTATTATTTTATGTATATTAATTTCATTTACAACACCAAGCCCGTTGCAATGGTCGCATGCACCTTTAGGGCTGTTAAATGAAAAATTATTAGGCTCCGGGTTAGGGTAAGATATACCCGATGACGGGCACATAAGGTTACGGCTGTAGTAGCGAACCTCCTGGCTTTCCTGTTCAATAACCATCAGTACATCTTCGCCATGATACATAGCTGTTTTAATACTGTCAGTAAGTCGCTTTTCTGTGTCTTCGGTAGTATCTACAGCAAGGCGGTCTATAACTGTTTCTATATCATGTACCTTGTATCGGTCCAGCTTCATACCGCTTTCTATATCGCGTATCTCGCCATCAACACGCACTTTCAAAAACCCCTGCTTGGATATCTGTTCAAATAGCTCGCGGTAATGCCCTTTACGGGAACGGATAATAGGCGCCAGTATATTAATACGTTTACCACTGAATTTTTCTATTATCAGGTCGCGTATCTGGTCGTCGCTGTAGCTTACCATTTTTTCGCCTGTTTCGTAGCTGTAGGCATCAGATGCACGCGCATACAAAAGGCGGAGAAAATCGTAAATTTCTGTAATGGTACCTACTGTAGAACGTGGGCTTTTGCTTGTAGTTTTTTGCTCTATGGCAATAACAGGGGAGAGACCTTCTATCTTATCAACATCGGGCCTTTCCAGCCCGCCCAGGAACTGGCGCGCATAAGCCGAAAAAGTTTCTATATACCTGCGTTGCCCCTCGGCATAAATAGTATCAAAAGCCAAAGATGATTTGCCTGAGCCTGAAAGCCCTGTTATAACAACAAGCTTTTCGCGGGGTATGGTAACATCTATATTTTTAAGGTTGTGGACGCGTGCGCCAAGCACTTCAATCGTTTCTTCGTTGTTCAGCATAGCAGTTTTTGTGCAAAACGCAAAGGTACTGATTTTTAAGGAAATTTTTTATCTGTACAAAGGGCAACAATTTGTTAAATATGGCATATAGTATAAAATAGTTACTTCAGCTTTTTGATGGTAAAAAGCTCATTATGGTCTTCTACCTTTGGGTACATCCGCACTGAATAATGGCTGTTAAACTTTAGCCTGTACTTTAAGTTGCGTTCTTTATGCTCATTGGTTAATGTCATGGTGTTAAACAAAATAAATCCATTTACGTTGAGTAAAAAATTAATACGGCTGATAAAGAACTCCTGAAATAGAAATGTAGGCATTTCTGTATCCTGAAAAACATCTATTATTATCAGATCATATTTTTCTTTCGTTTTAAGCACAAACTCAAATGCATCATCTATAACCATTGTAAAGTTTGGAGTAGCATCTAAATTAAAATAGGTATTGGCAAGCTCTGCTACTACGGGGTCAATCTCTACACCTGTAATTTTCCCTTTATAGTTTATTTCTTCGGTAAGGGTTTTTATAACGCTGCCCCCGGCAACACCAAGCACCAGTATGTTATTAAAGCCACGTATGCGCTCATAACCTATATAGTGTAGCCCCTTTCTTAATATACGCTGCAGGCTGCCATAAGAATAATTGGTGTTTTTAGAATCTAACACCAAGCTGCCGTTATTGAGTGTAACTTCCAGCCGGTTGCTGTATTTTGAATTCTTTTTATGTATCCGTACAGGTATAAAGTAACTAAGTAATTTCTTAAGCATCGGATTCGTTTTCCTAATCGTAAATATATACTATTTTTACCGCTGCTTTTTTCTTACAAGATGAAAAAAATATACCAATTTTTATTTTTCAGGCTAATGGGCTGGCGCATAAAAGGTTCTATAAAACCTGATCTAAAAAAATGCGTTATGATAGTGGTGCCGCATACAAGCTGGGTCGATTTTTTTATTGGCGTGCTTGCACGCGGTGCTATTGGGCTGGAAATGCATTTTGTAGCCAAGAAAGAACTGTTTGCATTTCCGCTGGGTGCTTACTTCCGGTGGATGGGCGGAGCACCTTTAAACAGGCAAAAGCAGGAAAATAAAGTAGATGCCATAGCTGCAATATTTAATGAACGTGAGGTATTCAGGCTCGCAATTGCTCCTGAAGGAACACGCAGGAAGGTGGAAAGATGGAAGACAGGATTTTATTATATAGCACTAAAAGCCGATGTACCGGTTATTGCCGTGGCTTTTGATTACGGCAAAAAAGAAGTTAAGATTGCAGAACCATATTACCTTACAGGCGATATAGTGAACGACCTAAAATTTCTTGAAGGACACTATGCCGGAGTTACAGGTTTTAAAAAAGAAAACAGCTATGAACCTTTAGGAAGAGTTTAACGCTTTATTGGGAAGGTTTTCAGGATTTTGATTGTAATTTTATACTACAAGTTAAGATTAATTGGTAACCAATAAAATCTGCTGAATCTATTTTAAATTACATTCTGCCTTTTATGGCCGAATTCAAGATAATTTGTGTTTGTTTTATTGGTTAATGAGCCCCGAGGATATCTTTTATAAGATATTCCGGGGTTTTTTAATTTCTATGCGTATAACTTTTAAATGTGCCATTGGTGTAAAATACAACAATTCTTTCTATTTCCTCTTCTCCTGAACTTATATGGCTTGTTTTTTCTTCCTGTTTAATAGTACCTGAAGCACTTAATGCTTCCGGCTCCTCCTGACTGAATAAATCCTTTGTAGTTTTTACCACAGTAGGGGATGAGGCAATTATACTGTTATTATTCTCATCTTTCGGAAAACTGCCTTTACCATTAAGCAGCCAATACAAATCAACTTCCGGAAAAGTTTCTATAACCTTAAGCACAAAGTCAAGGCTTGGCTTGTTCCTGCCGGAGAGCAAATGCGAAAGCCCGGAGCGCTGAATGCCTAATTTATCTGCAAAAGCAGATGCGGAAACATGGTAATATTCAAGCAGATATTCGAGACGCTTAATAAACTCTTCAGTGTTTACCATTGTAATTGATATTTGATTTACAAATGTAAACAATAACATAATATGTTGCAATAAGATGCCAGAATATAATTAAAAATATTAAACATATAAATTAGATAAAGTATATTAAATAATTGTTTTATAATTGTTTAAAATAACATTATAATACATTTTTAGTATTCAATGGTGAACGCTTTAATAAATGTTTACAATTGTAAAATATCGATGAATAATCCATGTTTACAATTGTAATAATATAGTTGTTTACTTTTGTAAACTAAACGCAAAGCTATGGAATTAGACCAACTGTTTACAAATAATAAAGAGCAAACACTTTACGGCCGCTATATTACAAACGAACATATAGAACCATTACTCGATAAGTATAAAGAGAAATTTAAGGTTACTGTAGTTGGCAATTCTGTATTAGGTAAACCTATATATAATGTGGTTGCAGGAAACGGCAGTACAAGAATATTTATATGGTCGCAAATGCACGGTAACGAATCTACCACAACTAAGGCTGTCGTGGATTTTATTAACTGGCTGGCAGGTGACGATACTATAGCTAATAAATTTCTGAACTATTTTACCTTTTGCATTATACCAATAGCCAATCCGGATGGCGCAGAGCTATATACGCGCGAAAATGCCAATAATATAGACCTGAACCGTGACGCTTTACACCTTACACAACCGGAAAGTAAGATACTACGCAAAGCTTTTGAAGACTTTAATCCGCATTACTGTTACAACATGCACGATCAGCGTACTATTTTCGGACTCGAAACAGAAGGTGGGGCAAAGCCTGCTACAGTATCTTTTTTGGCCCCTGCTTATAACGAAGACCGCGACATAAACAGCACACGGCAGCAGGCTATAAACCTTATAGTTGCCATGAACCAAGCATTGCAGGAATATATACCGAGACAGGTAGGCAGGTTTGATGATTCGTTTAATATCAATTGTATAGGCGACAGCTTTCAGGCAGCAGGTGTGCCAACTGTGCTATTTGAGGCAGGGCATTACCCGGGAGATTATGAACGTGAGCAGACTCGTAAATTTATATTTTTTGCATTATTATCAGGATTTAATTCAATTTACGAAAACGTTTTAGTAGGAGCAAAAAACAAGGAATATTTCAATATTCCTCAAAATAAAAAGATATTTTATGATATCGTATATAAAAATGTCAAAATAAATTATGAAAATAAAGAAAAAATAGCGATTTTTGCGTCACAATATAAAGAAGTTCTGATTGACAAATCTGTAATATTTCAAGCATTTATTAGTGAAATAGATAATTTGAAAGATTACTACTGGCACGAAGAATATGATGGAAATGGAGAGTGGTTTGTAGGAAAAAACAACAAAAGTTTTCCTGAAAAAGATGATAAAGCAGACTTTTTTATAGGACCCGGCCGTAGGTTTATTAACGGTAAAGAAATAAAACAAGAGCTAATTTAGGTTTCTTTAACTAAAAATAGATTACACAAATTAAACACACATTTATGAGCAAGTTTCGTTTAGATGAAGTTGATCACCAGATATTAGATATGCTGATTGACAACACAAGGGTGCCGTTTACAGATATAGCAAAGAAGTTGCTTATCTCTGCTGGTACTGTACACGTAAGGGTTAAGAAGATGGAAGATGCAGGCATCATTATGGGCTCATCGCTAACGCTTGACTACGAAAAACTGGGATATTCTTTTATAGCTTATGTGGGCGTTTTTCTTCATAACACCTCTCAAACTAAATTTGTACTGGAAAGGATAAACGACATACCTTTTGTTACTGTTGCTCATGTTACTACCGGCAAGTTTAATATATTCTGTAAAATAAGGGCAAGAGATACCAAACACGCTAAAGAGGTTATCTTTATGATTGATGATATTGAAGGCGTTTACAGGACAGAAACTATGATTTCTCTTGAAGAAAGCATTAACGATAAAAAACGCCTTATGCATACTATTTTTAAAGATATGTAAGATGTTTTAATAAAATTTTAATTACCCTCATGCTCAAAACATGGGGGTTTTTTTATTAACTTCAACAAAAAATATGTATGTATCCCGCTACAAAAATTGAACGTTTTAATGAAAATGTACAGCTTAAGTACCAGTTGTTTAACAGCATTTTCATGACACTGCCTTTTGACGCTATAGATAACACAGGCGCATTACTGCCGCTTTTTAGCGAAACCTGTGATGAAGGCTATAAGAATAACAAGAGCCCACAGCAGATATTTGATGCCTTTGCAGAAAAATACCTCCAGGATTACACCGAAAGCCAAAAAATAGACCTCATGTTCCGCTTTATACAATATGTAGAGCGGCAGGTTGTGCTTTTTGACGCTATAGAAGATGCGGCTTTTGATGTGGTAAATAACCTTGAAGGCAGTGGTTCTTTGCGCGAAAGCAGGGAAAAAGCAGAAAGTAACGGGCTTATTGATGAGCTTCGGGAGTTTCTTAAAGAGTTTCAGATAAGGGCAGTGCTTACAGCACACCCAACACAGTTTTATCCGGGTGCGGTACTGGGTATTATAACAGACTTAACTACAGCCATCCGCAACAACAGCTTATCAGAAATAAAAACGTTACTGGCACAATTAGGTAAAACGCCTTTTATAAAAAAAGAAAAGCCTACACCGTTTGATGAGGCCATGAGCCTGCTGTGGTACCTGGAAAATGTATTTTACAAAACAGCCGGAGAAATGTCCTCTTACATTCAGGATACAATTTTTAAAGGCGGGCAGTTAGAGCACCCTGTAGTATCTTTTGGCTTTTGGCCGGGTGGCGACCGTGATGGTAACCCTTTTGTAACAACAGAGATTACTTTAAAAGTAGCATCAAGGCTGCGTACTGCTATATTAAAATGTTACTATGGCGACATCAGGAAACTAAAGCGCAAACTGACTTTTTCAGGTGTAGATGAAATTGTGGCTGATATAGAGCACAAGCTATACCGCTCCGTTTTTTATTCTGATGGTGAAATTTATGTATCTCTTGATGAACTGAAAGCATCATTAAAGCAGGTACGTGAAATACTGGTTAATCGTCATCAGTCATTATATCTGGATGAACTTGATTCGCTCATTAATAAAGTACACGTTTTCGGATTTTATTTTGCGGTATTGGATATCAGGCAAAACAGCAGGATACACGATGAAGTATTTAAAGATATTGTTTCAGCACTGGCAGAACGGGGTAATACCTCTTTAAACAACTACTTTGAACTTACAGAAGAGGATAAACTCACAGCTTTACAGGCTATAGAAACAACAATAGAGCCTGAGTGGTTCGATAACGAAAATACACGATTAACGTTAGAGTCTGTTCTTGCTATAAAAACTATTCAGCAAAATAATGGCGAGCGTGCCTGTAACCGGTATATTATAAGCAATAACGAAAGCGCTCATAATGTGCTGGAAGTACTTTCGCTGTTTGGCCTGCTGGGTTGGGATAACCCGCCTGTAGATATAGTGCCGCTTTTTGAAACGGTTGACGACTTAAAGAATGCCCACACCATAATGCAGACGCTGTATGAAAATAAAAAATATGCGCAGCATTTAAAAAGCAGGGGCAACAGGCAAACTATTATGCTCGGTTTTAGCGACGGTACCAAAGACGGTGGTTACCTTATGGCAAACTGGAGCATTTTTAAAGCTAAAGAAAACCTTACACTCATGGCGCGCGAGTATGGCATTAAAGTAGTGTTTTTTGATGGCAGGGGAGGCCCGCCTGCACGTGGTGGCGGTAAAACGCATAAATTTTATGCATCTCAGGGGCCGACAATAGAGAATAATGAAATACAGATAACCATACAGGGGCAAACCATAAGCTCTAATTTTGGTACGCTTGACTCCTGCCGTTATAATTTAGAAAACCTGCTGAGTGCCGGTATTACTAATGGAGTGTTTAATAAAGATAAAAAGCAGCTTACTACTGAACAGCGCGGGCTTTTTGATGAATTGGCAAGCCTTAGTTATAAAAAGTACTCTGACTTTAAGGCACATCCAAAGTTCTTACCTTATCTGGAGCATATGAGTACGCTTAATTATTATGCGAAAACCAATATAGGCAGCCGCCCGTCTAAAAGAAGTAAATCGAAAGAGCTTGATTTTAATGATTTAAGGGCAATACCTTTTGTGGGTTCCTGGAGCCAGTTAAAACAAAATGTACCGGGCTTTTTCGGGCTTGGGTATGCCTTGGGGCAGTTTGAAGAAAAAGGGCAGTGGGATAAGGTACACCAGCTTTATGAAGATTCTTTGTTTTTCCGTACGCTAATAGAAAACAGTATGATGTCGTTAACCAAATCATTCTTCCCGCTCACGGCATATATGAGTGAAGATGATGAGTTTGGCGAATTCTGGCAAATTATATATAATGAATTTAAAGAGACTAAGCGCCTGCTACTGAAACTGTCAGGATATAAGCAGCTCATGGAAAATTATCCTGACGGGCGGGCTTCCGTTAAAATGAGGGAACAGATTGTAAGGCCGTTGCTCACTATACAGCAATATGCACTGCATAAAATAAGGCTAATGAAAAAGGGGAAAGAGAGTGACAGCCTTTTAGAGACATATGAAAAGATTGTTACACGCTCCCTTTTCGGGAATATTAATGCAAGCAGGAACTCTGCTTAGAATCTATGAAAGTAACCGATTTACAACCCGGAGAGTATGCTCCTTATTACAATCTTTACCTGCCAAATGTTGATGATACCTGGTCGTTAAATGAAGAACTGGAAATAAGCCTGCATAATTTTATAAAGTTTGTGCAGGATATACCAATGGGCAAGCACGACTACCGGTATGCAGAAGGCAAATGGACCATTAAAGATATTATTCAGCATATAATTGATGCTGAAAGGGTATTCAGCTACAGGGCAATGCGCATAGCGCGCGGCGATACTACAGAATTGCCCGGTTTTGATGAAAACTTTTATGTAGAAAATGCCAATGCCAACAGCAGGGGTTTGCAGCCATTGCTCACAGAGCTTTCTGCCGTGCGGCATGCAACGCTGTTGCTGTTTAAAACATTTGGGAATGAGGAGTTGCTGAAAAGGGGAGTGGCATCGGGCCACGCGGTAACGGTACGCGCTTTAGGTTTCCTGATTATAGCGCACCAAAATCATCACATTAAAATTTTTAAAGAGCGTTATTTGTAGCAACGTGACAAATTAAAAGAGGCTGTTTCCACTTAGAAACAGCCTCTTTAGTATTACAGCTTCTTAGCGCTCTTTTCTATTATTTTGGCAATCCTTTTGTCAAGGTCTTCCATAAGTTCGTTTAATGCACTTTCGCACATTGGTAAAACTTTGTCAGGATCCATAACCGGAACTCCGCCAACCATCATACCTGTTTTTTTAGAGTTGGCATTTTCGTTGATGCTGAAAACCTTTTTACCTTCTTTGTTATAAAGAGTGATATTAGTATAAGCCTGCATTTTTGTAGTGGCCGTACCACCCACGCCAAAGCCTTTATTCATCCTGAACGTAATAAAAACAAACATTACACCGTCTGCTTCCTTAAAAAGCTTTAGCATATCCTGTTCGTTTTTGCGCCCGTAGTTGTGGTTAATAGCAATGTAACCATCGGCTGTTACATATCTTTCGGCTGTACTGCCAGGGGCAAACTCAGGTTTAAAGTTTTGGTATTCAGGGTTACCTGTAACCTGTGCTTCAGGCAGTAATTCAAACGGAAACTTCTTGGCATATTCATTAAAGAACCTGTCATGAAATTTATCTACAAGTGGTTTCAGGTTAAAGGTTGGCTCATCGGCAAGATCTGCTGCAAGTGTAGCGGCATCCATACCCACATCAGACATATCTACCTGTTTATCGGCAAAAAATGTTACAACCGCAATTTTCTTCTGGGCATTAACAGTAGTTGCAATAAGCACAACTGCCAGGAGAGATAATAATTTTTTCATAAGCATCTATCAGATTAAGATTATTTTGATAAATGCAAATAAATGAAATTCAAACTATTATAGCATTATGTTTGTAATAATAATTTCATGTATCTACATGGAGTATGAATTGTAGCCGCAAATTGTATTAGATAATCGCTATTCCAAACTTTTACCACTAATAACATTTACATCCATTTCGCTAAGCTTTTCCCCGCCTTTAATGCCAAAATCAAGTGTACGTATAGGGAATGGTATCATAATGTTATTTGCGTCATAAGCCTTCTTGATACGAATTATAGCCTCGCTGCCCACTTTTTTGTAAACAAGCTGTTCGGCTGTGTCTATCCACATTCGTATGGTAAAATTAATTGAGCTGTCGCCAAACTCCTCATAGAAAAAAGTAGTTTCGAGCGTAGAAGATATCTCGGGTATGTCTTTAACAGCCTCCATAGTGATTGCGCGCACCCGTTCAAGGTCTTCACCATATGAAACGCCGACAGTAAGATCAAAGCGTCTTTTTTGCAGGTAAGAGTAGTTTTCAATCGGGTTCTGGAAAACATCTTTATTGGGGATAATAACGGTTTGCCCGCCAAAAGTACTTATAACGGTATCACGTAGGTTAACCTCTACCACCTTGCCCATATAATCTTTTATAGTAACAATATCGCCTACACGTATCGGCTTTCTGAAAGAAATAAATATACCCGACATAAAGTTGGCCGCGATATCCTGAAAGGCAAAGGCCAGCGCCAAACCTAATATACCGGCTCCGGCAAGTGCTGTAGTTACTGCCTTATCAAGTTTTAAAACGCTGAGTGCGGTAAAAATTACTATGCCTAAAAATATGATGTAAATAATAGAACCGAAAAGGTTATTCAGGGTAATATTATTAGACATTTTTGTAATAAACTTCATAGATAAGTTCCTTATCCATTTGGCTATAAAGAAGCCTACTACAAGTATTATGGCCGCAATTACAATATTCGGTAATATCCGAACAAGTTCTTCGGCCCAAAAAATGAGTTTATCGGTAATAAGGTCAGAGAATGAGGTAATATTAAATTCCATTTTAATAATTTACTTATTTCATTT
>NZ_JAMWYY010000037.1 GCF_024305175.1 Flavobacterium sp. | reverse complement strand
ACTTAAAAGAGATAGTGGTAGACTTCATCATTACATTTTTAATATTCCAATAAATATAAAAAGTTTTAACCAAAAAGCGCAGCCTAAATGGCTGCGCTTTTTTATCAAAATAAAAACTATTACTTATCCTTATTTCATGCTGGCGAAAAGGTATTCCCTGTTCATACGGGCAATGTTCTCTAAAGAGATACCTTTAGGGCATTCCACTTCACAGGCACCGGTGTTAGTACAGGCGCCAAAACCTTCTTCGTCCATTTTTGCCACCATGTTTAATACACGCTCTGTAGCTTCAACACGGCCCTGTGGCAACAGTGCAAGCTGAGACACCTTGGCAGATACAAACAGCATGGCAGAAGCATTTTTACAACTTGCCACACACGCACCACAACCAATGCAGGTAGCAGCATCAAACGCCATATCGGCATTGTGCTTTTTGATAGGAATAGCGTTTGCATCCTGGGTGTTACCTGATGTGTTTACCGAGATATAACCACCGGCCTGCTGAATCCTGTCAAACGCCGACCTGTCCACAACAAGGTCCTTAATAACAGGGAACGCCTTAGCACGGAAAGGCTCTATGTATATAGTGTCACCATCTTTAAACTTCCTCATGTGAAGCTGGCAGGTAGTAACACCCCTGTCGGGCCCGTGGGCCTCGCCATTAATAAACAGCGAGCACATACCGCAAATACCCTCGCGGCAGTCATGGTCAAAAGCAACAGGCTCTTCACCTTTGTTGTTCAGCTCTTCGTTAAGCACGTCAAGCATTTCAAGGAAAGACATATCAGGAGATACGTTATTGATGTTATAATCTACCATCCTTCCTTTATCGCGGGCATCTTTCTGACGCCATATTTTAAGTTTAAGATTCATGTTAATATAGTTTATTAGCCAATAGGCAATAGGCAATAGCTTATGCGATGCTTAATGTCCTGATAAAGGCGTTTAACATTTTACTTTCTTCTGTTATAAGGTTTATTAATTCATTATATCTAACTTCCCCAACAAAGCCAAGTTCTCTGGCAATTATTAGCTGCGTTTCCAGTTCAAAAAGAGAGCCACGTGCTATTCTCAAAAACTGTATGTAATTTGGTTTAGAACTTCGCCCCCATCCTTCAGCTATATTAGACGGAATAGAAACTGCTGCTCTTTTCATCTGGCTTTGCAAACCAAAAACTTCATCTTTAGGAAAATCCTGTAACACAGTATAAACCAGTTTTACAAGCTGAATTCCTTTTTGCCAAACCAATAAATCTTTATAACTCTGAACTCCTTCGGTCATTTCTATTGGCTATTGGCTAATGCCTGTTGGCTATTTATAACTCCTTTGTACCAGTTTTACGTTTTCAAATACCAGTTGCTCTTTGTGCAGAACGGACTCGCTTGGCTTTCCTTTGTATTCCCATGCGGCTACATAGGCAAAGTTTTCGTCGTCGCGTTGTGCTTCGCCTTCCTCTGTCTGGTATTCTTCCCTAAAGTGCCCTCCGCACGATTCATTCCTGTGCAGGGCATCTTTTGCAAAAAGCTCTCCAAGTTCAAGGAAATCGGCAACACGCATTGCCTTCTCAAGTTCCTGGTTAAAGCTGTTCATGCTGCCCGGAACTTTTACATCACGGTAAAACTCCTCTCTTAGCGCTGCAATCTCTTCAATTGCTTCGTTAAGTCCCTGTGCGTTACGTGCCATACCTACTTTATCCCACATAATTTTACCTAATTTTTTGTGGAAATGGTCTACAGTATGCGTACCGTTATTATTGATAAGGCGCTCCAGCTGGCCCCTTACATTATTTTCTGCTTCTTCAAATTCAGGAAGATCGGTAGATATCTTACCGGTACGGATATCTTTAGCAAGATAATCACCGATTGTGTACGGCAACACGAAATATCCGTCAGCAAGGCCCTGCATCAATGCAGAAGCACCAAGTCTGTTGGCCCCGTGGTCAGAGAAGTTTGCCTCGCCAATAGCGTAGCAGCCTTCTACGGTAGTCATAAGGTTATAGTCAACCCAGATACCGCCCATAGTATAGTGTACCGCAGGGTAAATCATCATCGGGGTTTCATACGGGTTCTCATCCACGATTTTTTCATACATCTGGAAAAGGTTACCATATTTGTTTTCTATGACCTCAGTACCAAGCCTTTTTACAAGGGCTGCATCTTCAGGGTCAAGGCCTTTAATTTTAGCCTGCTCCTTACCATAACGCATAATAGCCGAGGCAAAGTCAAGGTAAACCGCTTCGCCTGTTTTATTAACACCAAAACCGGCATCGCACCTTTCTTTTGCCGCCCGCGAAGCAACATCCCTTGGTACAAGGTTACCGAAAGAAGGGTATCTCCTTTCAAGGTAGTAGTCCCTGTCTTCTTCGGCAAGTTGTGTAGGCTTAAGCCTGCCCTCGCGAATGGCCTGTGCGTCTTCAAGTTTTTTAGGTACCCATATACGCCCGTCATTACGAAGCGACTCTGACATCAGGGTTAGCTTCGACTGGTGGTCGCCCGATACCGGAATACAGGTAGGGTGAATTTGTGTATAACATGGGTTAGCAAAGTATGCTCCCTTTTTGTGTATTTTCCATGCGGCTGTAGCGTTACTTCCCATAGCATTTGTAGAAAGGAAGAACACGTTACCATAACCGCCTGATGCAATAACCACTGCGTGTGCCGAGTGGCGCTCCAGCTCTCCTGTTACCAGGTTGCGCGCAATGATGCCCCTTGCTTTGCCGTTTACCACAACAAGATCCAGCATTTCGTGGCGGTTAAACATTTGTATTTTGCCACGTGCTATCTGGCGGTTCATTGCCGAGTAAGCTCCTAATAAAAGTTGCTGCCCCGTCTGTCCTTTAGCGTAGAATGTACGTGATACAAGCGTACCACCAAATGAGCGGTTATCTAAAAGCCCGCCATACTCCCTTGCTAATGGCACACCCTGTGCAACACACTGGTCTATAATATTGGCAGAAACTTCTGCAAGGCGGTGCACATTAGCTTCGCGGGCGCGGTAGTCGCCTCCTTTTACAGTGTCATAAAATAACCTGAATACAGAGTCACCATCGCCCTGGTAGTTCTTGGCTGCGTTAATACCACCCTGTGCTGCAATAGAGTGCGCACGGCGCGGCGAATCCTGAAAGCAGAATGCCTTAACGTTATAGCCAAGCTCTGCAAGCGTTGCTGCGGCAGAACCTCCTGCAAGCCCTGTGCCTACAATGATAACATCTATGTTACGCTTGTTGGCAGGGTTAACCAGGTTAATATGGTCTTTATAGTCTGTCCACTTAGTGGATATTGGTCCGTTTGGTATTTTAGAATCTAATGCCATAATATTAAGCTTTTAGAAAGAAATGAATGTAAACAGGAATAACGGCAAATAAAAGCGGTATGATGATCGCGAAAGCCTTTCCGAAATTTTTAATGAGCAGGTTGTAGTTAGGGTTGTTAACACCCATAGACTGGAACGCGCTGCCAAAACCGTGGTAAAGGTGGAAGCCCAGAACAACCATAGATAATACGTAAAGGATGGTAGCAATAAGCCCGTAATCAGGATTTTTAAAGAATGCTACCGTAATTTTATGAAGGTCTTTATAGCCTTCTGCAAAAAATGCTTTTTGTGTTTCCTTGTCAGATCCTTTTGCAACAGTGCTGTTTTCATCTACAGGCATTACATAGTAAAATTTGTTGCCTTCTTTAATAAGGTTTTCACCATCTACCTGCTGTACCGGCAGGTACCTTGAGCTGCCCGAACCTGTAGTGATGTAAAAGTCCTGCTTGCCACCCATAGGTGTTGTTATAGATATGGTTTGCAACGGCATGTCTTTGTTAAAGTGCATTACCGCCCAAAAGTTTACCATGTGTGTTACAATAAATACCAAAAGCAAAGTACCCAGCACGGCCATGTTTCTTGATGCCCATATGGTATTCCTGTCGGGCCTGTTGTTTACATATTTTACCGGCCTTGCCTTTTGGTTTTGTATTGCAAGTAATATGCCATCCACAGCGTGGAAGATAATAGAAATGTAAGTAACATAAGAGAGTATCTTAACAGCAGGATTAGTTGTCATGAACAGCGCATACATGTTAAATTGCAGTGCGTCCGCAAAAATAAGCTGTAAGTTACCCAGTAAGTGCCCCACAAGGAACAGGCACAGAAATAAACCTGTTAAAGCCATCCAGTATTTTTTAGCCAGAGTGGACTTTAATAGTGCAGATTTTGCCATAGTAGTTGATTAAAATATAAGTTTTTTAAAAAATCCAAACAAAAATACGGCTAAAAGCGAATTGCTACAACCATTTCGCTCTAATTTATAATCAGTTTAAAGTACGTTTTATCTAATGTTTAAGCCCGCTGAGATTATATTTTATATCTTTTTGCGCCGGGCTTTACGAAAATGCTTTGATTTTTAAAAAATTAACTGATTAGCTTTTTTGTAAAAAGCTTAAACAAAAGTATTTAGGCTAAGGTCCTATGCCTCGCCAATTGCTTTTACTTTGGTTACCAGCAGTGCAATGCCTACCCCAAAAACAGCTATTATGGCAAAAGATATTCGCAGGCTTGTAGCATGGGCAATATAGCCTATGGCAGGAGGCCCAATCATAAAGCCAAGAAAGCTAACGCTGGAAACCGTTTGCAATGCAATACCGGGTGCTATGCCGGGCCTTCGCCCCGCGATGCTGTATATTACCGGCACTACTGTAGATACACCAAGCCCAACCATCATAAAAGCAAACGTGGCAGTAATAAGGTAGGGGAGTGCCACCGCCAGCAGCAGCCCGGCAGATATCATGCAGCCGCTAATCTGTAACACGCGTTTGCGCCCCAGCCTGCGGATAAACCTGTCGCCGAAAAAGCGGCCAAGCGCCATCATTACCATAAATGATGCATAGCCCAAAACTACGAGCGCTCCGGGTGCCTGTACCACATCTTTAAAATAAACCCCGCTCCAGTCGAACATAATGCCTTCGCTCAGCATACAACAGAAAGACATTGCTCCCAACCACAGCAAAACGGTATCGGGTTTAGTGAAAAATTTCTTTTTGGGCTGTGCAGGAGGCTGTTTAGCTTTAACAAGATATTTGTAGTTGAACAAAATAACAAGCCAAAGCACTATAGCGACTATGATAAAATGCATAAAGGGACTAAGCTTAAGCGCTATCATTCCTATACCGGTTATGGCTCCGGTAAAGCCTGCGGTACTCCATGCACCATGAAACGCCGACATAACCGGGCGCCTGTAAAGGCCTTCTGTATAAATGCCCTGTGTATTGATAGATATATTGGTAAGGTTACTGAAGACGCCGAAAAAGAACAGGGCAACCAAAAGCTGCCACTTTTCTGACCCTAACCCCAGGCCGATAAGGCTTAATATATAAAAGCTAAGCCCGAGTACCGCTGTGCGGTGGCTTCCGTACCTGGTGGCAAGCCTGCCTGAGAAGGGCATGATGCAAAGCTGCCCCAATGGTATGGCAAAAAGTATGGTTCCTAAATCGGCTTCGCTAAGGCCTAATGTGGTTTTTATATCGGGTATGCGGCTTGCCCATGTGGCAAAGCAAAGCCCCATGCTAAAATAGAACAGCCCCACCGCCCACCGTATCCGGTTAAGGTAAGACTGCTTGGCATCTTTATAGGCCCTGCAGTACGGCAGTGCCTGTTTTATATCATCTTTTTTAAATTTAAACTCACCTTTCATAAAGGCTGCAAAGCTATTATTTTTTCAGAAAATCCTTCAGCGGTTTTATAAACCTGTCATAGGCCTCTATGTGTGGCAGGTGCCCTACATCATCAAGTTCTGTAAGCTGGGCATTGGGGATTTTCTTTTTGGTTTTCCTGCCCAGTTCGGGGTAATTGCCCAGCTTGTCCTGCACCTCTTTCGGGGCGCGTGCTTTGCCAAGTGCCGTGCGGTCGCGTTGCCCTATTATAAGCAATGTCGGCATTTTTAGCTTCTCAAACTCATACACCACCGGCTGTGTAAAGATCATATCATAGGTTAAAGCAGCATTTTTAGCAATAACCGGATAATTCTCATTTAATGTCCAGCCTGCAAGTATGTTGACCCATTTATCATATTCGGGCTTCCATTTGTTATCGTAGTAAAAGGTAAGCTGGTATTGTTTTATCTTTTCATAATCCTGTTTCAACTCCTGCTGGTACCACTCGTCAACACTCTGGTAAGGCACCCACAGCTTCCAGTCTTCCAGCCCTATTGGGTTAGCCAGTATCAGTTTTTCTGTTACTTCGGGATACATCAGCGCGAAACGTGTAGCCAGCATGCCGCCCATGCTATGCCCTAAAACGGACGTTTTACTTACGCCTATTTTATCAAGGACTGCCTTAGAGTTTTGTGCCAGTAGCTGAAAAGTGTATTGAATATTAACAGGCTTCGCCGATTTGCCAAACCCGATCTGGTCGGGTATTACCACGCGGTACCCATCATTGCTGAGGTCGCGGGCGGTTTGCTCCCAATAGGCACCGTTAAAGTTTTTGCCGTGCAGCAGCATAATGGTTTTGCCGTTTGGCTTTTGCGGTTTTACATCCATATAAGCCATTTTTAGCTGTTGCCCCTGTATATCAAGCGTAAGGTATTCTACGGGGAAAGGATACTCATAGTCTTGAAGCATCAGCCCAAGTTCACGCAGTTTTTCCTGAGCATTTGCAGATATGCATAATAGCAACATCGCTATTATCATTATTCCTTTTTTCATAACTGAAATTATTTCCAAAAATTAATGATCCCTTTGTTTTTACCCTGCACAGGGTCGTTGTCAGGGAAAGGTACTTTTGCAATGTTCTGCAATACAGTTTCCCTTTCGCTTTCTTTTCCTGTACGGATGTCATAATCAGAGCCGCCCGGATAGGCACCAACCACCCCGAAATCATCTGAAGCGGAAATTTTTTTATGTCCCATTCCTGCCGGTAACACCAATACATCTCCCGCTTCGACAGTTAGTAATTTGCCACCTTCGCCACCGAGCTGTAATTGTGCCGAGCCACTATAAACACCCAGAACCTCATGCGCAATACTGTGGAAATGATGATAATCATAAACACCGTTGCGCCACGCATTTTTCCAGTTGTTGCCTGCAAAAAGCTTTTCCATATCATCGGCAAGGTTTTCAGACAAGCCGAATGCTTTTTTATAGACTATCATCGGGAACACACTATTGGGTATTGTTCCGTCGTCTGTAAACTGGTATTGCTCTGTTGTCATGGCACAAAAATTACGTTTTATTACAATCTGCTTATGTCTTAATGCCTTACCACGCACTTTCCTGCGTGAGGAATTCTATTTCGTGTGCGGTAATAGGTAAATCAGGCGCTTTAATGATACTATCTAACTGCTCCAGGCTGGTTGCACTTACAATCGGCGCCGTTACAGACGGGCGGTGTATCAGCCACGAAAGGGCAACAGTTGCCTGCGTGGTGCCAAGCTTTTCGGCTACTTCATCCAGTGCGGCAAGTATTTTAAAACCACGGTCGTCAAGATATTTCTCTACACCGCCGCCGCGCTTGCTTTTGCCTAAATCATCTTTACTGCGGTATTTCCCGGTAAGAAAACCACTTGCCAGCGAATAATAGTTTATCACGCCCAGGTTGTTGCCAAGGCATACCGGCTCTAAGCCATCTTCAAACCTGGCGCGCTCATACAGGTTGTAATGCGGCTGGAAGGTTTCATAGGCAGGCAGGCTATTTTCGAAAGCAGTCTGCAACGATTCCTTAAGCCTTTCGGCAGAAAGGTTGCTCGCCCCGATGTGGCGTACTTTGCCTTCTTTTATGAGTTGCTGATAGGCTTCAAGGGTTTCTTCTATAGGGGTACTTTCGTCATCAAAATGTGTCTGGTACAGGTCTATATAATCGGTCTGCAGCCTTTTAAGGGAGTCTTCCGCAGCCTGTAAAATATATTTTTTAGAAAGCCCCTTTTTGCCATTGCCCATATCGCTGCCCACTTTTGTGGCAATGATTACCTTATCGCGGTTATTGTGCTTTTTCATCCATTTGCCAATGATGGTTTCCGACTCCCCACCTTTGTTGCCATCGGCCCATCTTGAATATACATCGGCAGTATCAACAAAATTAAAGCCTGCTCCGGTAAAGGCATCTAAAATTTCAAAAGATTTCTTTTCATCAATCGTCCACCCGAACACGTTACCCCCAAAGGTAATGGGGTAAACATACAGGCTTGTTTCTCCTAACTGTACTTTTTGCATAAGGTGTGTTTTTAAAGTTGTATTACCTGTTTCAATTTGTTGCCTGTTACAGCTGCGTCAATAATTTTCATTACGGCAACACCCTGCGCTGCAGTAACAGGTTCTTCAGTATTATTAATTATGGCATTATGCAGCCCGTTAAAAAGGCTAAAGTAGTTACCCTTTTCTGTAGGTATATTTTTCCTGATAACTTCGTTATTTATTTCTGTGTGCAGTACTCCTTCTTTATCCGCAGGTTCGGTGCCCCAGCCTTCTTCGTTGGGTTGCCTGCCTGCTTTAAGCTCGTCTTCCTGAACATCTGCCCGGTGCTTTAAAAAGCTGCCTTTGGTACCGTGCAATATGTATGCAGGCACAGGCTCTCGCATAAAAAACCCTGCCTTTAGCCGAACCCTCTTATCGGGGTAATACACTAATATATCAAAACAGTCTCCAATTTTAGAGCCTGTGCGTGTTACCCTTATATCGGAGAACACCGCCTGCGGAAAGCCGAACAACTGCAACGCCTGATCTATGATGTGTGAGCCTAAATCCCACAATATGCCTGCGCCGGGTTCGCCCGTTTCTTTATGTGCTTTGGGGCTAAGGGCGGGGTTGTAGCGGTCAAAATGGATTTCGGCTTCTACAATATCGCCTAAAATACCCTGCTCCAGTATTTTTTTAACTGTAAGGAAATCGCTGTCCCAACGGCGGTTTTGGTAAACCGTAAGCTTTACTCCTTTGTCTTTAGCCAGTGCTTCAAGCTCTTCCGCTTCGGCAGCATTTGTGGTAAAGGCTTTTTCTACCAGTACGTGCTTTCCTGCCTTAAGCGCCATCTTTGTATATTGGTAATGCGTTGCAACAGGCGTGTTAACCACAACAAGTTGTACATCGTCATCAAGCAGTTCGTCTAAGCTGTTGTAGCTTTTAACACCGGGATAATCGTTTTGTATGTTTTTGCGGCTGCGCTCCCATGCCCCGGTAAGCTCAAAGCCTTTGTGCAGGTGCAGAAACGGCCCATGGAACACCTTACCCGACATGCCATAGGACAGCAACGCTGTTTTTATCTTTTGCATTTGGTTATTTGGTTTTACAATACTGCCTGTTAATCTTCAAGCTGTGCCCGTTCATATTGTTTAGGCCAGGTTACATCTGCTTTCAGGTCGTGGGCAAAAGTGAGTCCCAGGTTAGGGTCGCGCAACGACTCCCGCGCAAAGAATACCAGGTCGGCTTTGCCACCGGCTATAATTTCTTCTGCCTGCGCTGCTTCGGTAATAAGCCCTACAGCCCCGGTGCAGATACCTGCTTCTTTTTTAATGCGTTCGGCAATGGGCACCTGGTAATTCGGTTCTACGGGTATTTGCTGCCAGTGTACCGCACCGCCGCTGGAGCAGTCTATAATATCAACTCCTTTTTCTTTTAAAATAGCCGACAGCTTAACCGATTCGTCAAGGTTCCAGCCGCCTTCGGCCCAGTCGGTGCCCGAAATGCGCACGAATAAAGGCAGGTCGTTTGGCCATTCTTCCTGTACTGCTTCCAGTATTTCGAGCAGCAGGCGTATGCGGTTTTCAAAGCTGCCGCCATAACTGTCGGTGCGTTTGTTGCAAAGCGGCGAAAGGAACTGGTGGATGAGGTAGCCGTGTGCGGCATGTATTTCAAGTACTTTGTATCCTGCTTCCTTAGCCCTGCGTGCCGCTGATTTAAAATCGGCTGTCACTTTAGCAATGCCTTCAGCATTCAGCTCTACTGGTGGCTCGGCATCTTCGTCACGATACGGTATGCTGCTTGGCGCTACGGTTTGCCAGCCGTCGTCTTCTTTAGTGGTTATTTTGCGGTGCCCCTGCCATGGCGCCGAAGTACTTGCCTTGCGGCCTGCATGGGCGAGCTGTATGCCCGGGAAGGCATTTTCCTGTAGTATAAATTCGGTTATCTCCCGGTACATTTCGATGTGTTCATCGCTCCAGATGCCTAAATCGCCCGGAGATATGCGCCCTTCCGGCGACACTGCCGTGGCTTCCTGTATAATAAGCCCTGCGCCGCCAATAGCCCTTGCGCCAAGGTGAACCAGGTGCCAGTTGTTGGCAAAACCGTCTTTGGCCGAATACTGGCACATGGGCGATACAACTATACGGTTTTTTAATATGATGCTTTTTAGCTGTAGTAGTGAGAATAATTGCGACATAATGTGGTTTTTAATGTTTCGCTGTTGCTTATGCAACTGTAAATTTACTTACAAAACCCGACAAGCGCTTTTACCTTTACTATTATTAACAAAGTTTTAAAAACTAAAACGTTATAATTTAAATATGGCGGTAAGTAATCAGAAAACACTATTTTTGTGCGTTTATTGATAAAGGAATTTAAAACTTAATGGATACACTTACACAAATTGCCCAGCTTGTATTAATGCTTTCTATACTGGTAGTGCTGCACGAATTCGGGCATTATATTACCGCTAAAATTTTTAAGGTTCGCGTAGAAAAATTTTACCTTTTTATGGATGCAGGCTTTTCGCTGCTTAAAAAGAAAATCGGCGAAACAGAATGGGGTATAGGCTGGCTGCCGCTTGGCGGGTATGTAAAGCTTTCGGGCATGATAGACGAGAGCATGGATACCGACCAGATGAAAAGCGAGCCCAAGCCGTGGGAGTTCCGCTCTAAGCCGGCATGGCAAAGGCTTATTATTATGCTTGGCGGTATTATTGTAAACATACTTTTAGCATGGTTTATTTATACGGTTGTTTATGCCACTTATGGTAAAAACTATGTTTCTACCCAAAAAATACAGGAAAATGGATTAGCCTTTGGCGAAACAGGGCATAACGTAGGCTTTGAGAACGGAGACAAAATATTGAGTGTTGACGGTAAATACCAGGAGCGTTTTGACCGTATGATACTGGATGTGCTTTTAGCCGACAATGTCGTTGTAGAGCGCGACGGAAAAGAAGTGAATGTTGAGCTTACCGATGAAGACAAGAATGAGATACTGGATAAGGAAGGGCGCGATTTTATAAGGCCAAGGATTACCGGTACTACTGTAGACTCTGTAGTAGTGGGCTCTAATGCAGAGAAGGCAGGCTTAAAAAAAGGCGACAGGATTATGGGTGTAAACGGCACCAACATGCTTTATTTTGACCAGATAGCCGATGCACTAAGCGCCAGCAAAGGAAAAGCCATTGTGCTTAATATAAAGAGGGACGGGCAGGAAATAGCTCTTGATGCCAATGTTACCAAAGAAGGTAAATTAGGTTTTAACCCAATGTCATCTGACAAGCCGGAGTACTTAGTAACTGAAAAATATAACTTTTTTACAGCGATACCTAAAGCTATGGAAGAGTCCTATTTTTTACTTGTTTATAATGTTAAGCAGTTTAAGCTGATATTACGCCCCAGCACGGGTGCCTACAAGCATGTAAAAAGCCCTGTTGGTATTGCTACCATTATGCCTACAACGTGGGACTGGGAGTTTTTCTGGAGGTTTACGGCACTATTCAGTATCGGCCTTGCGTTTATGAACCTGCTGCCAATTCCGGGACTTGACGGCGGGCATGCCATATTTACTATTGCAGAGATGATTACCGGGCGCAGGCTTGGGGATAAGGCTGCCGGGGTAGTACAAACAGTTGGTATGGTTATTTTGTTAACCCTCATGGCTTTAGTGTTTGGTAAGGATATTTACCAGCTAATCGTGAAATAAACCATCAAAAATTTAGCAGAAATTTTTTCTTATTTTGTTTGCGGAAATTAAAAATGGTTATATATTTGCACCGCAATAAAGGCAACAGATTAGCTGCCTCACATACTGAAATACAAAAGATAATTATCTTTTAAAAACATACAGTTTCCTCCTTAGCTCAGTTGGTTAGAGCATCTGACTGTTAATCAGAGGGTCCTTGGTTCGAGCCCAAGAGGGGGAGCATTGAAAGAGAAGCCTTTACAGAAATGTAAGGGCTTTTTTGTTATTGCGTCTGAAACATATCTGAAACATTTTTCATTTCAGATGATTTGACGTTGAACCATCTAAAGGCCCATTTCTTTCTAAATTCTCGACATAAAGTTCTGCGACTTTATAAAGGACATCTCTAAGTACAATTATTTCTTCGTCAGTATACATTGCTCCATCCTTGCCTAATATTTTTCTGCATTTTGTAATTGATAGCATATTTTCGTTTTTTGAACTGTTGTTAAATCTATTTACTCCTTTCTAAAGTTGAAAATATTAAAAAGTCTAAATTTTGACGTTTAAAATATTTTTCTTGGAGTTTTAAAAAATGAATGTAACTTTGCATCAGATTTTCGAAAATCATCTGCGTTTTATCTCGTACCTTCTTTAGGTACACGAATCAACAAATCCTGTTGATTGAGTTTTCTGGTATTATTTAAACATTTTAAATTTATTGGAATGGACAAGTTCACTGTAACCAAAGGTGAAGAGTTCCAAAACGTGGTACTATTACCCCAAAAGGAAATCTTGAGTTTTAACGAAGCAGTCAAGTATTTAGACGTATCAAAATCGTTTTTATACAAACTAACTTCAGCAAATAAAATTAGTTTCTCAAAGCCGAACAACAAGCTCATCTATTTTCAGCGTGTTGATTTGGATAATTGGATGCTTCAGAACAGGAATGAAAGCATAGGAGTTTTGCAGGAAAATCTAACCAATTATCTAACTCGCAACAGAAATGGAAAGTACTGAGCAAAAACTCGTTATTCTTGAAAATGAATACATTCCAGAACTTGTTTATAGTAATTTACCTGGAGTACTAAGAAATCTAACCGATGCATTCTCTCAAAGGGAGAGAGATATTGTATTGCTGTCATCGCTCGGAGTGTTAAGTTGTTGTATTCCTAACGTATTTGGTGTATATGACGGCGATAGAATCTATCCAAACTTATTCGTGCTGATTGTTGCACCGCCAGCATCCGGGAAAGGAACAATGAACTTTTCAAAAATTCTAATCAAGAAGATTCACGGTAAAATTTTAGATGACAGCAAACTTAGTTATTCGATTTGCCAGGAACAGAAAAAGAAGGACAAAGAGAAGAACTCTGGTGACTGTCCGCAACTTGAATTAAAAATCATCCCCGCGAATATTAGTACAGCAGAAATGTACGCTTACCTGAACGTTTCAAAGAATGGTGTCTTGATTATGGAATCGGAAGCAGATACGCTTTCCAACATGCTTAAAAACGACTGGTCGAACTACAGTGATTTGCTAAGAAAAGCATTTCACCATGAAAGTGTTTCATTAAGTAGACAGATAGACAACCGTTACCTTGAAATAGATGAACCAAAGGTGTCATTAGTCATAAGCGGAACTCCTGACCAACTACAACCATTAATTAAATCAAAAGAAAACGGCTTGTTCAGCAGGTTTATGATGTATTCGTTTGATGAAATTTCAGGTTTTAAGGATGTTTTTGCTGCAAAGGCGTACAATTACTCATCGCTATTTGAAACAGCCGGAAATGCCGTCTATAGCCTTTATGGGAAGTTATTCCACCTCAAACATGAACTGCCGTTTAGGCTAACAGATAATCAGCACAAGAGGTTTTTAAAAGACTTTACTTTTATCCACGAAGATATTCTGAAAAATCATAGTCATAGTGTTATCCCAAATTTAAACAGGCATGCTTTAATGATGTTCAGGTTGTGTATGATATTGACGGTTTTAAGAAATGAAAGCAATATTGTAAATGAGTCTGAATTAGTATGCTCTAACAGAGATTTCATTACCGCATTGAAAATTATTAAAGTAGTCTTGAAGCATGCTATTATAAACCATAACTCCTTAAATGATGGCGGCTTATCAGACCTTGACGAAGAAATATTGTTCTCGTTAAAACAGGGTTTTACAAGAAAAGAAGCAATCGAAGCGGGGAAAAAACACAGTATTCCCCAAAGAACCATTGACGATAAACTTAAACAATGGCAGAAAAGAAAGGCCATAAAAAAGGTTGAACAAGGGAAATATAAAAGATTGTAATATGTAAGGATGTAAATCCTGCAAAACATGTAAAAACTACCCCTTTCCTGGGGTAGTTTATTAACCATTTATGTAATTATATGAGAAGTACAAGTATAAAAATAGTGATGCAAAATAAATGCAACAGCGAAGGTTTATATCCGATTGCATTAAGAATAACCAAGAGTAGAAAAAAGAGAGAGATAGGGCTTGGATTTAGGTGTTACCCGGACGAATTCGAGAATGAAAGGTTTACTAAAAAGCACAAGTTACACAAGAAGAGAAACCTAATTCTGTCGGAACAGGTATTAAAAGCTCTTACCATCATTGACAACTTTGAAGCGAATAAAATTAACTTCACTCTTTTAGAATTTGCGAATAAGTTTACAGGTACTACCAAAGACGATATTTTGGTTTTCGACTTTTTTGATGAAATCATAAATGATAAAGTAAAATCGGGAAAGACCGGCAATGCAAGGGTTTACAAAGACACTAAGAATTCGTTACTAAAGTTCGCAAATAATAGAGCACTAAGGTTTAATGATATTTCGGTAGCGTTTCTGGAAAAGTATGAAGTCTATCTACGTGAAAACAACAATAGTGACGGCGGAATAGCTGTCAAGATGAGACAATTGAGGGCGCTGTATAATGATGCCCTCAACAGAGGTATAGCAAAGGAAGAGTTTTATCCGTTCAAAAAGTATAAAATATCTAAACTTAAAGGTAAGACGGCAAAAAGAGCTTTAACTATTGAAGACGTAAAAAAGTTCTTGAAAATCAACATTGTTGAATATCCACATCTACAAAATTCTTTTAATTATTTCATCTTTTCTTATTACTGTAGAGGCATGAATTTTATCGACTTGATGAAACTTAAATGGTCAAATATTCAAGGTGAAAATATCTTTTATACCAGAAGTAAGACCAATAAACAGTTTGTGATAAAAATTCTCCCACCGGTGGAGAACGTATTGAATTATTACAAGGGATTAAATTTGAATTCCAAATATGTCTTCCCGCTAATTTTAAGCGAGAGTATAACACCAGCGCAATTGGAAAACAGAAAGATGAAGACATTAAAAAAGTTCAATAAAGACTTAAAAGAGTTGTCTACGATAGCTGGTATTGAGAGCAACGTAACCAGCTACGTTATCAGGCATTCTTACGCCACTAATATGAAGTTTTTAGGTGTTTCATCTGATATTATCTCTCAGTCAATGGGGCATTCAAACTTAGAAATTACGCAGTCGTATTTAAAAGAGTTTGAGAACGATATATTGGACAATGAAAATGAAAAACTATTAACCTTATGACAATATTTCTTAATCCCTTCGATGAGTTTGCTGCCTTGAAGAAGAACTATAGCATGACGGAAGCGGCTGAGGAATTAAACATTCCGAACTTCGGCAGAAATAAACTTTATGAATTTTTAAGAGATAAGGAAATCTTTAATGACCGCAATGCGGCGCACGACGAATATGTGGAATTAGGCTTTTTTAATTCTACCATAACTGATAAATCTTATCCAAACTGTGTAACCACAGTTACACAAAAAGGAATATTGTTCCTGAGAGAACTTCTAAAATAGAAGGTTTGTATCTATAATATTAAAGGTTAATTTCATTCGGAGATTAACCTTTTTTCATTTTTAAATGTAGCCCTTCAAAAAATTATTAACCCTTTAATTTATAACTTATGCAATTAAGACCATCCGAGAGAAGGCAGGTAAAGTTACGTTTAGGCATAAGCGGAGCTTCAGGATTTGGGAAGACAAAATCAGCCCTTTTATTAGCCTATGGCATGACTGGTGACTGGAGTAAAATTGCAGTCATCGATACTGAAAATTCATCCGCCTCTCTCTATTCAGAATTAGGCAATTTTAATGTCCTTGATTTATCACCTCCCTACAGCCCCCGAAAGGTACATTGAGGCTATAACAGTCTGTGAGCGCGCGAGAATTACGGTTGTCATTATCGACAGTATTACTCACGAATGGAATGGTTCCGGCGGCTGTTTAGATATACACGAAAAACTTGGCGGAAGATTTCAGGATTGGGCTATAGTGACGCCGCGACACCAGGCATTCATAGATAAAATACTTCAGTCAGAATGTCATATCATAACTACAACCCGTAGGAAAATTGAATATGATATTGACCGGGATGCTTCGGGCAAACTCAAAATACAAAAATTGGGTACAAAAGAAATCACCAAGGAGGGTTATGAATATGAACTGACCGTAAACTTTGAGCTTATCAATGAAAACCATTTAGTAAGAGCAAGTAAAGACAGAACCGGCCTATTTATGAATAAACCCGAATTTATTATTAACTCTACAACTGGTAAGAAAATACTGGAATGGTGCAATAGCGGCACTAATTTACAAGATGCCAGAGAGAAGATTAAAGCTACTTCTACAGTAGATGAACTCAAAGTGCTTTATAACCAGTACAGCAACTGGAGAGAGTTATTGGAGCATGACTTCAAATTACAGAAAGACACCATTACCACAAAAGAATTATTGTTGAACCCTAAAGCATTTAGTACAAATGGAAGCACAAATCACCACTAACCCAAACATAAAACTGGAATCCTATACATTACAACCTGTGAGGTATATAGGAGAATCAAACAATAGATTAATTCAACTTCCAGGTTTATACAAACCCAATGATACACCTACTCTATCTGCATTTCCACAGAAACCTTTCATTGAAGCCAACACTTCAGAAATTAGCTTGCTCAGCCTGAAAAATGACTGTATCATCCCGGTGTTCAGCCGTGACAACGAAAGAACTATTGCCCATCAGGAATTCATTGAGATAGCGCAAGAATGTGTTTTAAGAGCATTTCCACAGCATAGCATTGAGCAGCCTGAAATCAGGGTGAGCCACCAAATAAAAGGAAGGATACCTGAAGCCATACACAAAAATGCTAAAGACTTATTAGACCATGAGAGGACACAGTACTTTGAAAGAATGGCGTTTATTATCCGAGTTCCAAGCATAGTTGATAACATTCATGGGAACGAAATTGCCCTAACAATCGGCGGCGTTAGAAGCTACAATCTTGAAAATCTGTACAATAAAAAAACAATGGAACGGGTAAAGTTCTTTATAGGATTTCAGAATAAGGTCTGCTGTAATTTGTGTGTATGGAGCGATGGCTTTGTAGAGGACATGAGGGTTTCCTCATACCTGGAACTTCAAAGTAAAATATTAGCTGTTATTCAAGGTTACAATGCTGATAAGCACTTGGAGGAAATGAAACTGCTATCACAGTACTCCTTAACTGAACGCCAATTTGCACAGATGATTGGCAGGGCAAAGTTATACCAGTATCTGCCTAAAGCTGAAAAAACCTTGATTCCTAAACTGAACTTTACTGATGGCCATGTGAACACCATAGCAAAAGATTATTATGAGGATGCCAGCTTCAGTAGGAATGACCAGGGAGATATAGACCTGTGGAATGTATATAATCTCTTCACACAGGCTAATAAAAGCAGCTACATAGATACTTTCCTTGACAGGAATATGAATGCCTTTGAGTTTACTAAAGGTGTCCAAGCAGCACTAATGGGTAATGGAGATTACCATTGGTTTTTGAGTTAATGATTACCACCCCGATTCTATCATGGGGTGGTATTTTAATAACCTATATATTGTGTTGGAACTTTTTGTAAAACGATTACATTTTTGTATAAAAATATTTTCAAATTTATTGCAACCGCATGTGCAAGAGGCACAGGAACTCCGTTTCCTATCATCTTGAATTTTTTTGATAAAGAAATTTCGGTTGGCAAAAGATACTCCTCAGGTACGCCTTGAATTCTTAGTACTTCACGAACAGATAAGCGTCTATGGATGTATGGATGCAAATGAACTTCATTGTTACCATAGCAAGTTGTTGGGCTATATTTGAATCGATGTAGACGTTTAAAAGATGGTCTGTTAGTTTCGCCTTCATCAATATTTTGTAACATATCTTCCTTTACACGTAAGTTAAAAAATTCATTTGCATTTGGTGTTGAATTAATTTCAGTTGTTGGTACTAAACAGTTTTCAACACACAACTCTATCGGTAAGTCTTTAGGCTTATCTATAGCTGTTCCGTATTTAACCCGTTCCCCCCAATTATATTTTGTCGTTGCATTTTGATAAGTTTCATTCATAGGAAAAGGAAACCATTTGCCGAAATAACTTTTTTCAACAATTTTCTTATCAAGAAACTCTTTTTTAACACCAACAAAGAAAACACGTTCCCGATGTTGAGGCACTCCAAAATCCAAGGCATTTAATGTTTCATAGTCAATATAATATTCTTTCTCAACTCTTCTTAGCAGTGTTTGTAGAAACTTTTTTGTATCCTTACTTTTTGTTAATCCAGTTACATTTTCCATAACAAAAAATGTAGGTTTTAAATCAATAATTTTATCAAAAAAGACTACAGTAAGTTTTCCTCTTTCTCCCTCAAACCCTTTCCGAGAGCCATTCATACTGAAATCCTGACAAGGGGGGCCGCCAATCATTCCAAAATGTTTTGGCTTGCCATGAGGGAATGCCTCTGTAATTATATCATTTGAACTAACCTCTGTAATTGACTTCGTGTTAAAAATTTCAGCTTTTAATCCGCTACCTTTCGATTTACGCCATGAAGTTATACCTGCGGCGTGAAGTTTTGCAAAAGTTTCATCAAACTCATTTGTCCAAACAACCTCAAAACCTGCTTGCTCAAATCCCATATCCATAAATCCTCCGCCAGAAAAGAAGGAGAGAATTGGTATTTTATTTTCTGCTCTTTTATTCATATACCATTGTCGTATCAGTTATAGAATAAGCAAATTCCGTTGCCTCTCTTCTTAGGTTATAAATTCTTATATATTTGTTCTTTTTCTCGTTTAGTTCATTAAAATTATCACTCCCAAAATTTTTAATGATTATATCTTTAGCTCCATTTTTTAAAAATACGCTCACATTACCATTTTGAAATTTCTTCACTTCTTTAAGCTCACCCAACACATCATTAAATGAAAAATCTGTTTTAAGTTTTTTGTTAAAGAAATAACAAGCAGGTCTGTAAAGACAATATTTGCAGTTTTCTTCTGATGGTATTGCTAAAAATGATTTTGTACTTAAACAGTTATTCGTCGTCTTTAATAGGTTTTTCGCCTCGTCAAAAATCGCTTTACATTCGTCTTCCGAAAACTCAACTGAAAACTTTTGCTTTTTTAAATCAACTAAGCTAAGTCTTGTTGGGAACTTGTTTGTATTCTCATAATACAAATAAGCGTACAGTTTAAGTTGCTCTTTGTATTCATTTTTTACATCGGAAAAAATTTCGCCTTCATCATCTAAACAATCCTGCATAATTGCTCCGGTTTTAAAGTCAAGAATTTCAACGCTGTTTCCATTTTCAATTATCAAATCAACTTTTCCGCCAATTAATCTGTCTTTTGATTCAAACCATTTTTCAGAATGAAACTTTATATCATTTGAAATAATTGGCTGCTCCGGTTCGTTTCGCAAATGTTTTTTTAGTTGAATTTTCTTCAATCCAAAATTTCTTAATTTTATTTTTAGCGGAACGAAAAAGCCAAACCCTTTTTCTTGCAAATCATCTTCAAGTGCTTTTACTTGTCTTTCAAATTCGGCATTAAAATCATCTTCTCTTTTTACAATTCCTTTCGCAATCAGTTCAAGCATTTTGTGCAACACCGTTCCGAAATACGCATTCGGTGAAAGAGGAAGCAATGGCTTCTTGTCAAACGCTTCAGCCAACAACGATTTGTAAGCGCAATTTTTCATTGAATAAAATTGGCTTGGCGATATACGTTTAATTTCCTTAAAATTTATTTCTCCGATTTTATTCATTATCTAACTATCAGTTTTTCGTAACACCAACCGGGTCTTCTATGCAAGTTAAACGTATCAATTATGCTAATTTTTCCTCCATTACCTTCAGTATGTTCTTTAATTTCATTATATATTTCAGTCAACCAATTTGCTTCCATGAAATTTTTCATATTCCAAAATGGGTGAACAATCATGATTATATTCCGTTGTTTATTACCAAATTTGATAATGGGTAACCCATTTACTTCCGCCCTTTCCGCTGAGTTAGAATTTGAGTAAAAAGAGAAAAAGAAAGAATCTCGCAATTTAATTGCAAAATTAAGCCAATCTTCCAATTCAACATAATTGAAATTACCATCCGCGCCAGACACATAAGTTACGTCATTCATCACGCGAAGCATTGACAGCCCTAATCGCCAATCAAGCAAACTGTGATAGTTCATATTTCGGAATACTTTCAAACAATCATAGCACGCATCATCACATTTTCCTCTGTGTGTTTGCGAATGTATTTTTACTAAATAAGTGCTTGAATTACTTGGCCTAATTGATTCAGAAAGAATGTTTGTAAAATTGTTGTATAAATATCTTACAAAGCCTGAGCCATTTTGTAATTCATCTGTCAAAATAATTTCTGCAATTTTTCTTTTCGTTCCATCATCAAGAGTTTTCATTGAAATATCTGCAATTTCAATTTCAGTGGGGTCAACGTCAAGTTTATCTGCCAAAGTTCTTTGAAGTAAAAAAGCGGCTGAATAATATCCTGAACGCACACCGTTACTCTGTGCCTTGACATGTGGCAAATCTGTTTCATTAAAAAACATATTCAAGTCAAGTTCTAACGGAACAGTTGAAGGTGCAATTCTGAATATTTCTGTGTTCTTGTTATTTGCTAATGCAATTTGTTCATCTGTATTTGTGTTTTGTTGAACAAACATTGAATAACCATTATTATCAAGTGTGTTTGCAGCAAAATCATTCAATAACCATTGATTGTTAAACCAAAATCCATTTTGATTAAAAGGAAATAAATTTCTTGTGTTGTAAATTCTTCCTGTAAAAAATCTATCTGAATTTGTGTTTACTCTCCAAGTAACATCGTTGTCTGAAATAGAAATTGAAGCATTGCTTATTGTTTTCATATCTGCCGAACCGGTTTTTTCTGCAAAAATTGGCGGACGTGAAAGCAAAAATTCTGAATCATCTTTTGTATCACTTCCTGCTGAAAGATTTGTTCTGTACGCTCTTGGGGATTTTAATTTGAATGGCTGTTGATACTTGTCGGGATTTGTTTCTCCGCAATTCGAGCAACTATCAAAAACTGATTGAGTTTCTAATTCTGCTTTCCGTTCTTCTGAATATGTCTCAAAAAATCCGCAAGCTCTACAACGAATAAACCAACGGTTTAGTGAAAACGGAAGTAGGTTGTTGGTGTCAACATTTGCTACAATTTGGTTTCCGTTTTTACGCGTATTGATAAAATCACTTGTAAATCCGATAACCTGATGAATTGCCTTGTCTTTTGTTTTCTGTGCGCCCGGTGCAAATTCATAAATTGCCATTGTTTGTGCTCTGTCTATTGAAAGCGGTTGAAGTTTGCTGTTTATGCCGTGATACAAGTTTTTAACGGTAGTTGGCATTCCAAACATTGGTAAAATTCCTCCTTCGGCAAACTTTTCAGAAATATCGTTTGTTGCAATTTCTTCGTTGTCGATTATGCTTTGCGCTTTTTCAATCAAGCCGTTTTCAGTTGTTGTGTCTACAATCCAATTGACAAATTCATCTCTTTTGCCGTTTAATTGTGGTGTTAACAAAGCATCAACAGTTTCTTCAATGCTTGTTCTATTATTGTCTATCCAATCAATTATTTCTGTTTTGTAATTGTTCCAACTATTAATTGTACCAAATTCTCCGTGTACACTTGATTTTTCATCGGAAGTGATATCTATGGCTCTATCAATGTATACTTTTCGTAGAATTTCTTTTGCAAGCAAACGTTTAAAAATCCGTTCTTGCCCCATTGTCAAAAATGGTGTTGGCGGTGCATCGCCTGTAATTTTTTGAGGATTTGCAAAATAAAATTCATCGTGGCTTCTACCCCTGCAAAAAGTCAAAATCACGGAATAGGCTTGTCCTCTACGACCTGCACGACCAACTCTTTGTTGATAGTTGAAACGTTGCGGTGGCATATTTCCCAACATCACGGCTTGCAATGCTCCAATATCGACCCCAACTTCAAGCGTTGTTGTTACGCTCAACAAGTCAATTGCTTTTACTTGTCTGTTGCCTTCATCAGGCAAAATGATATTTCTAAAATGCCTTTGTCTTTCAAATTGGTTGTCTGTTTGTCCGGTGAGTTCTTCGCAATGCAAACGGATTGGTGGGCGTTGTTGTTTTATGGCATTGTAAGAAAGGTAATTTTCTTTCCAAACATCATCACAAATTCTGTCCGATTGTGTTTGTAATGCAGTAACAGAATGTGTGCAAATGCCACCGCTAAAATGTAAGTGTGGTCTGCTTCCTCTTTGGCTTGTCCAAATTGGGTCAGTTGGTTGTGCAACTTTGAGGAAAAGGTTTTCAATTTGAATTCCTGTATCACCTCTTAGCAAACTGCTTGTTGAAAGTGTATTAAAAACGGCTTCGCCAATTTCATTTTCTTGTTTTGAAAATCTTGTTGCAATAGCACGAATATATTTTTTGACTTGTCCGGGGAAACTGCCGTATGCTGTTAACGCAGGATTGAACGGGATTTTATCTTCATCAACTTTGTTGTGCTTGTACTTGTCTCCTAAAATCCGGATTGTGGAGTTTACGATTTGTAGAAAATCATCTTTTGAAATTGCAACAGCGCTTGCTTGGTCTGTGATTACTTGCAATTCAGGATTTATACTTATATAACCCAATGCCGATGATTCAAATGAATAAAACAATGAGCCGAAAAATATTGATGCAAGCCGATTAAATGAGCCTTCTTTTAATGCGTCAATATAGTTTTGGCTTGTACCACCTACCCATTGAAAATTTGTAAAATCAATAAGGTCGTACCAAGGAACAAAATTATTGTTCAGTAATTTTGTTTGTAAAAAAATGTCGTTACCGCCCGGATTTATTCCTAATTCAACAAAATGCTTAACAAGTGGCGCAAGATTTACAGAATTAGTAATATCAACTAAACTTCTTACGTTGAGTGTAAGCGAACGGATTTCGTTCAACTTTGTCTCTGCTTCTTGTTTTTCTTTTAATTTATTTGTGTTACCTCCACTGTAATTTGAATTATCAACCAAGTATTCAATTTCATCAAAAATCGTTTGCGACTGTTGTTTAAATTCATTCTGTTTTGTTGCATCTCCGCTATCAAAAGCACGTACAATTTGAAAATGCAACATCAAATTTGAATGTAATTCATTCACTAAAATTTCACGCATTAAATCGGAGAAGTGATTGCGTTCAATTCCGTTTGCAAGTTGTGCCGCATCTTCCCGACTATCAGAAAACACAACTAATTTTCTTTCTGCTTCATTGCTCGGAAGTTGATACATCAATTCTTTTGCAAACATTTGAGTTGTTTTGGCAAAACCAGTTCTGAAACCACGAATAGAAGAAGTTTTGCTTTTGTTCCAATCTTGTCTTCTCTTTTGGTGATTTACACCGCAACTTGGGCAAACACTTGGCAATGCTTTGTGTGTTTCTATGGTGGAAATGTTTCCACTTGCATCAGGCAAAGCAATATCACGATTGGAATTGTTGGTTATGACGAAATAATATCCTTTAATCCATTCTTCAGGTTTTTCGTCTGATTTGTTATGTGAATTATCTATATCGCCCGAAATGCAATTGAGTGAAGCAGGAATCCAATTTGCTTCAAAATCACCTTGATTAAAACCGTTTACAGTAGGTTGTCGCCAATAATTTTGAGAAATTCCTGCTTCTGAATCGTGTGGCGTGAATGGTTGATTACCGCAAGCCCAAAATACAGCGTATTCTTGGTAGCTTCTTTTCTCAACTAACTTCGCAGGTGTTTTTTCAGGAATGCCTTCAATGTTTGGGCTGATTGGAAGCATTTCAAAAGAGTTATTTCCGGATTCATTTCTTGTAACTAATCGGCTACCACCAAACAATGTTGTTCCGCAATTATCACAATAAAGTAATTCTAATACACGGTTTCCTTTCTCTGAATTTATCCGTGTAGTTGAATACAGTTTTCCGTTCGTTCGTTCGTTATCGCTGTAATTCGTGTCAACATCATCGGCTTTTATAGAAGCCCAAACGCCTTCAATGTTTCTGAAAAAATAATGGAATCTAAAGCGGGGTAATTTTCTATCGTCAGGAATAGTTTTTGAAATTGCCTCAAATTCTTTTTCGTCTAAAATTGCTCTTGCGATTAACAAACCACGCAAAGCATTTTCTAATTCTTCTTTATTGGTTGTTGTTTCAAAAATTGTTTCTGCAAAATATTTTTCATTTACATCGTCTCCGTTTGCCTGAATTGAACAAACAGCTTTGTAATCTTGACAAGGTGAAAATAACCGTTCTTTCAGTTGAAAGTTTGGATTAGTAATTACAGAAAGCAATTTTGAGATTCCGATTTCAGTTGTTGTGATGTTAAAATCAGTTGCCAACTCTGTTGCTGCTGTTTCGCAAGTTGAAATAAAATTGGTGTCTAAGATGTTTCCTTTTACTTCTGAAAAAATTTCTGCAATTTCCTTGAATGGATTTATTGGAAGTTTTTTTCCATCTTCCGGAAACGCGGTAATTGGATTGTTTTTCCCTTCAATAATTTTGAATTTTTGTTTAAAGTGGTCCTGACTTACTCCGAAGAAGTCGCACACAAAATTTTTGCTTGCTTCATCTCCGGCCTCCAATGAGGCACTTGAAGCAAGAATGCGTAGCTGTGGGTGTTGTGAGTGTAGTCCTAAACGATTAAGCACTAATTTGAGCAAATACGCAACTTCTGTTCCTTGCGTTCCTCTGTACAAGTGCAACTCGTCAATGATTAAGTGAAAAATATTGTTTTCGCTTTCTTCTAACCATTGTTTTGTTTCATCAAAAATTCCTTTATCAATATCCCGCATTAACATTATGCTCAACATTGAATAATTAGTAATCATAATGTCAGGTGGTGCAACTTGCATATCAAAACGGCTACGCATTTCTGCACCGTCCAAGCGTTGAAAAAATGATTTTAAATCTTTCGCTTCATTTCCTGATTTTCCTGTTTGTTGAATGTATTGCTCTACACGGTTTGAATCAGTTTCAATTTGTTCTAATTGTTCTTTGAGCTGATTTACTTTTCTTGTGTTGATTGCAAGTGTTCCGTCTTCTTTTACTTTTTTCAGTTCTCCGGCAACAGGCGAACTGCCGTTATATCTTCCAAAATAAATTGCATTGCCATTTGTGTTTTTGCTTAACCAATTTCTTGTGTCGTCAGAATCCAACGCTTTACGCAAGCGGCTCATTTGGTCTTCCACCAAAGCATTCATTGGATAAAGAATTAAAGCCCTAACTCCGGCTTTTCTTCTTTCATGTTTGCGTTGTCGTACAGCATCACTCAAAGTGAAGTTTGAGGTATTGACAATTTGCGTTGGTGTAAGTCCACCGTTTTCTTGCCACCAAATGTTTACGCTTGGCGATTTTTGATTTGGTATTTGCCAGTTTGTAAGTTCTTTTGAAAGTTGTCCAAATAACGGAAGTAAAAAAGATTCCGTTTTTCCGGAACCTGTACCAGAAGTAATAATACAGTTGTTTCCAAGCAATGCTTGTTTTAACATTTCTGCTTGGTGCGAATGCAGCGGGAAATTCCCAACAAGTCCTGTATTTACAAGTCCTTTGAAAGTATTGGCTTCTGCTTCACTCAAAGCATTGCCTAAATCTTCTGCCGTTAAATCATTTATTTTTTTACCGCTCGAAATATAGTCGGGCAAAGGTTCAATCCAAGGTTTTCGATAAAGCACTTTATCATAATTCAACAAATCGTAGCGTTCTTTTTCAACGCTTTCAAACTTTGTTCCGAACGCTGTTTTAACATAGCGAATGAAATTTTCTTTTATAGTTTCAAATGAACCAATTGGGTCTTTCATAAGGTGGTGATTATTGCTGTTTGACCTAATTTTAATCTAAATAAATTTTGAGTGAAAATGCCAATTACATTTTCGTAAACTCTATATTTTTTTCCGTCAATATCTTTGAAATCGGGTGCTTTACCACTTAATAACATAATGGCTTCTGATAATAATCTTGGCAAAGGCATTGAAACAGGTATAGCAACTTTTTGGCTTGTGCTATCAAACAAAATTACATTTTTATCGAAATGCTTTAACGCTACAAATCTTCCCCAATTCAAATCAACTTGGCAGCATTTGTTATCTTTCCAAAGTTTGTGTTGATAAGTATATTCGTTCAATTTATATTCAAGCAACGAAAACGATTTATCAAAATTTTCAGTTTCACTTTTTTCAAATCTCAATGTTTCAGGATTGAAAATATATCTTGCCCAACCATAATCGTTTTCATTAGTTTCTTGCAATGTAGTTTCATAGTCTGCAATGTTTGCTGAAAAATCTTGAAGTGCTAATTGAGGAAAATAATCGTTTGAAAATTTTATCTGCAATTCGTCTGCCAATGCTTTTAAGTTTCTTTCTCCGTAATTTTCGCTTGAAGTTCCAAATGCTTTTATAGTTATTACATCCGGTAAAAGCAATCTTTCATTGGAAGAAAATTGTTTCGTAATTTCAACTTGCAAATTATGACTTGGCGATTTTTCAATGATTGCCTTTATCAATGCCGTATCTCTCGCACCAATTAGCAAAACTTTTCTTCCTTGTGTTGTTGGGATAAAAATAAATTGAGGCGGATTTAAAACAATACTCTTTGTTTCATAGTTGTAATCAAGTATTCCGATAAAATCATAAAAGTTTAATGATGCTAGCTTTAGTTTGGTAAGATTTGTATTCTCTGTAATTGAAAACTCTTTTGAAAAGTAAAATTCAAAAGCCTTGAAAAACTCTTCGGTTATAAGCGTTCCTTTCAAAGAAAGAAAATTACAAAGGCTGTTTCCGCTATGATTATTGAATACAGCGGTTGAAATCGTTGTTGTAGTTTCTTCATTTGTTGAAGCAAAAATCCAACTTAAAGGGCAGAAGACTCTTTTACTTGATTTAGCAGGATTAACAATATTGCTGCCTAAACAATATCGCTCTGCATCAGTTATAATGTTTCTTCCAAAGGAATTTCGTTTAGGCAATTTAGAGCCGTCAACTTTTAATGCTGTGTTGTCAGATGAAGCAAGATTGTAGGCAAGTTCATTTCCTGTAAAATTTTCATTCTCAACTTTTATATAAAAATCGGTTTTTATTTGCGTTTTTTCGGGCAATAACCAACGGTTGTTGAGTGATGTTTTTTTAGAAAGAAATATCTTTTCGTCAGTTCCTTTGTATAGAAAATAGACTTTTTCATTGCCGTCCGAATTGATAATTTCAACTTCCGGCAAAAAGTCATTGGTGTATGTTCTGAAATTCACTTTTAGTCCGCCAACCAACTCAATCCGTTTTTCGGTATAGAGAGTAAGAATTGAAATTTCAGAAAGACTTTGTGTTGGGTTGCGAAACCAAAACAAAGAATAGTTTTCGGGTAAGCCGTTAAAATCTTCTTCTTTAAAATTTCCGTTGCTAAATGTTTTCCCCCATTCCTCAATAATAATTTTCTTATCGTTATTGCATAGCAAAAACATTCTGTCTGTTTTTGAAAGAACGTCCGTTTCAATCCAATAATCATTACTCAACTGAAATGTACCTGCACTTACAAATAATCTTACATCACGGTCAGGAAATTTTGCAATCCATTTATTGAAGCTATCTTTGAGTTCAAGTCCCTCCTTAAATTTAATCGAAAGTGTCTTTGACCAACCATTTATTTCATAGAGGTTTTCAAGTTCGCCAAACTTTAAATCTTCGGGATAATCGTTAGAAGAATACATTCTGTACGACAACTTAATTTCTTCGTCATTGGTATTTACTTTGAATTGTAGGAACAATGGTGCAACGGTGTAATTCCGTTTCTTCCTTAGCGCTGCTCCTTCTTCAATTTCTTCGTGTGTTTCGCCGGTCCATTTTCTATATTGGCGTTGTATGGTTTGAATGATAGAGTTTGACAACTCATCATTCTTTTTCAAAAAATCTAATGTACTTTTAGGAATTAAATCAGTTCTACTGTTTTTAATTTTCTCCTGCAAGAATTGGTCTTCATAAAAAGTGTCGGGAACCAAACCAATGGATTCAAATAATTCCGGCAAACGGTTTAAAAATTTTGGTGGCAATACGCATTGGGAGAAAACTTTTCCAACATAAATCCAATTAGCATTTGAAAACGGAATTACATTGAAAACTCCAAAATCTCCATTATTTTTAATATTAGCCCAAGTTGCTAAATCTTCCCACAAACAATTTATTTGATTGTTGCTAAAATCGGTTGTCCCAATAGTTTCATTTATTTGATTCCTTTTCAGGAAAGCATTAAGTCTACCATAATAATTATTCGCTCTTTGGTTATTATCATCTACGGTTTCAATTAAAGGAAGCACAAGGAAAGTCAAATAAGAAATGTATGGCGGAAAAATAATTGGTACACCGTCAATTTCAAGGGGACTTCCGTCTTGTCTTTTTGAATTTAGAAAGTTATTTTTCGAATGGGAGAATTTTGCTTTTGCAATCACGTTTCCATTTGCGCCTGGAATACCACGTTTTATTGAAGTAGTAAAATCCTTCCAAATTTCTTCTTCTGTTTCGTATGTGAAATATTTTCTTGCAATATTAATTATGTCATTCTTCGCTATATATAAATAAACATCTTTACCTGCGTTGGCAGGATTAAAAAAGTATTCAGATATGACGTTGTTCCATTCTAAATATTTCATCTCTCATTATTTTGTATTAAAATGGCTTGTCCTAAAAATTAAGTTTTCGTTAACATCTACAGGGTAAATATAAATGAAAACATGATAACGCTATATTATTT
>NZ_JAMWYY010000036.1 GCF_024305175.1 Flavobacterium sp. | reverse complement strand
GTTAAAAACTGTAGTCTTAGCCGATATCGATAATTTTCATAATTATAACATAGTATATAGTTATGAAAAAGGAAATACTGTTTTGAATAGTATTGATTCCATGATTAACCAATTACCATTCTTGCAGAAAAATTATAATCTAAGGGGGGATGAATTTATGTTTACTTTTAATGGAGATTTCGAAAATGTTAAAGCGTTGGTTTTTGGATTGTTACAAATTGTTTGGGATGAGTTAGAGGTAACACTATCGGTGGCGGTTACTACAATACCAAACGATTATCCAATGGAAGTAGTTTACCAGATTCTACAGAGGAACTTATTAAAGGTCAAAATTCATGGTAAAAATAAAATTTGTTATTGCTAATGAGATATGCACTTATAGATAATTCAACACTCACGGGGATTCAGAGGCTATTGGGAGAAATTATAGTTAAAAATAAATATATAGTTGACAATGATATTTTAGCATTTGAAAATTATATACAAGCAATATTGTTTTATGATGAAATACTTTGTATCGATGATTATAAAGAAGAATATAGGTACAATAGGATTAATTATTTTCCAAATATTAGATTCATTTCTAAATCTTATTTTAATTATGACCAATTTGTAACAAGTGCTAATGATATTACTCACGATATTTCCTTGTCAATAAAGTCTGGCAAAATATCGGATACAGATTTTAAAGAATATTTTGAAGGACTGCATATGAACTTTCAATTTACTTGGGATATGTCTTCAAGCAAATTTTTTTTAACACAAAAGATGCTTTTAGGGAATTCTATCTTAAATCATGAACATTTTTCAGTTTTACATTCACTTTTATTTAAAGAAAATAATGAGCAGTATGAGGTGCAACTACCTTTAAACACAAAAAAACCAGTATTGTTTGATAAATATGGTAATGAATTAGATGTAGATTTAGAAACAGGAAAAGTTTTGAATTCTATTGACGGCGAAGGTGTTTCAAAGCAATTTCAAGCATTAGTTTCTAGCTTAAACTGGATATCTCAGAGAACCGCGTTTTATACTTTGACAGCTGAATATTTATATTCAGATTTAATTTTACAACCGATAAGACAGTCTTTTCTGCAAAATATTATTCGAAGAATATATCCTTCTTACAATTTAGGGGTTTTTGGTAGTTTTTTCAATTCTGTAAATCAAATGTCAAAGCAATCTTTAAATAATATTCTAAATGAATCTCAGAATTTTGGATTGGCATTCGATGTGCCCTTGTTTGCGGCATATTTTGCAAAAAAAACAGGTAATCCCCTAGAGATTATACCGGCTGCTTTAAATGAGAGAAATAATAAACATTTTGTCGAAGCTCGGAATAAACTCAGAGAGTTAAATCTTATGGCAGATGATGGGAAAAGAAAAAAGTTTACCAAAGAGATTAATTTATTGATTTCAGATTTAAATAATTGCTTCTCAAAAATTGAGAATAAGTATGGATTAGGTCAGGGGCAAGGGGTTGGCTTAAGTCAATTAAAATTTTTGTGGAGCTGGATTCCGATTGTAGGCTCGGTTAGCATACCTAAAGAACTTGATATAAGAATCAAACAATTAGAATTTATGAAAGATATCGCACCTAGAAAAGGTCTAAATGCTGTTTACAGAAATGTTGTCGAGGATTTACTTGAATACGATAATATTGGTAAATACAAAGATATATTAACAAGCAAAGTAAATTTCGATGAAAAAGCTGTCTCTTATGGTATAAAAACTGAAGATCCAAGATACGTAAAGGCATCGTCTTATTGGAAAAAACCAATGTAATTTGCCCAATTCCATAAAATCTATACCTTTGCCACCGCAATCCCGCCGATAGGGGTTGCACGACATACTGAAAAATAATTTCTTACTTAAATTGTGATAGCATGCAACTGTATAACACTTTAAGCGCAGAAGAAAGGGCCGCCCTTATTGAGGAAAGCGGCAAGCAGCGCCTTACGCTGTCTTTCTACACCTACGCCAACATTACCGACCCACAACAATTTCGCGACGAACTTTTCCTGGCATGGAACAAACTGGATGTACTCGGGCGCATTTATGTAGCCAAAGAGGGTATTAATGCCCAGCTTTCGCTCCCTGCCGATAACTTTTACGAGTTTAAAGACCATCTGGAAAGTTACGACTTTATGAAAGGCATTCGCCTTAACGTGGCGGTAGAGCAGGACAACCTGTCGTTCCTTAAGCTAACGGTTAAAGTCCGCAATAAAATTGTAGCCGACGGCCTTAACGACGAAACGTTCGACGTAACCAATAAAGGCATTCACCTGAAAGCAAAAGAGTTCAATACCCTGCTGGATGACCCTAATACAATTGTGGTAGACTTCCGTAACCATTACGAAAGCGAAGTGGGCCACTTTAAAGGCGCCATTACCCCTGATGTAGATACCTTCCGCGAGTCGCTGCCGATAATTGAAGAACAGCTTAAAGACCATAAAGAAGATAAAAACCTGCTTATGTACTGTACGGGCGGGATACGCTGCGAAAAGGCTTCGGCATTTTTTAAGCACAAAGGCTTTAAAAATGTTTACCAGCTTGAGGGCGGCATTATAGAATATACCCGCCAGATTAGGGAAGAAGGTATTGAAAGCAAGTTTATAGGTAAAAACTTTGTGTTCGACCATCGTTTGGGCGAGCGCATTACCGAGGATATTATTGCACAGTGCCACCAGTGCGGCAAGCCGTGCGACACGCACACCAATTGTGCTAATGAGGCGTGCCACCTGCTGTTTATTCAGTGTGAGGAGTGTGCCGCCACTATGGAGGGCTGCTGCTCTACCGAATGTGTGGAAGTAATACACCTTCCGGAAGAAGAGCAAAAGGCAAGGCGCAGGGGCATTATGAAGGGTAACCAGGTTTTTAAGAAAGGGAAATCGGCGGCGCTTACCTATAAAAAGTCGGGAGAGGCTATTGGCGATACGCTGCTTGCAGCCGCGCCAAAAGTAAAGCAGGTGCGCAAACGCGAAAGGAAAATACTTATCGGCAAAGCGGAGCATTATTATACAAAAGCAGGCGTGGGGCAGTTTGCCGCCTGCGCCGAAATTAAAACCGGCGACCGCATTCTTATCGCCGGGCCTACAACCGGCAGGCAGGAGCTTGTAGTAGAGGGTATGCGCGTAAACGGTCAGCCGGGCGATATAGCCCAAAGCGGGGACAAGGTTACTATAAATGTGCCGTTCCGCGTAAGGTTGTCAGATAAGCTGTACAGGCTGCTGGATTAGTATCTGCACATTAAATTGATACCGTATAAAGCCCCTGCCGCAAGGCGGGGGCTTTTTTTATTCCCGCTGAAAGCGTAAGGTAATATAAGTTGTGGTAAGCAGTTATAAATCAAGAGGCAAACGCCTGATTGCGTGGGCTTTTGCATTTTCGGCTTTTAACATAAAAAAATACTATCTTTACCCACTTAAACGTTATTGACAACAGAGTAGCGGCTACGGCCGCGACCACTATATATATTTAAAATTATGGCATGTACAAATTGTTCTACGGGTTCTAAAGACGGAACGCCCAGAGGATGTAAAAATAACGGGACCTGCGGAACGGACAGTTGCAATAAGCTTTCGGTTTTCGACTGGCTGAGCAACATGAGCCTTCCCGGGGGCCAGGCACCTTTTGATTGTGTAGAGGTGCGCTTTAAAAACGGACGTAAAGAGTTTTACCGCAATACAGAGAATTTAACGTTAAGCATAGGTGATATTGTAGCTACAGAGGCTTCTCCGGGGCACGATATCGGTATTATAAGCTTAACCGGCGAGCTGGTTAAGATACAGATGAAAAAGAAGGGGGTAAACTCTGAAGGCGAAGTGCCCAAGCTGTACCGCAAAGCAAGCCAGAAGGACATTGACGTGTGGCGCGAGGCACGAGAGCGCGAAGAGCCGATGAAGGTTACAGCACGTGAGCTTGCCATACGCCTTAACCTTGAAATGAAAATATCGGATATTGAGTTTCAGGGAGATGCCAGCAAAGCTACGTTTTATTATACTGCAAATGACAGGGTCGATTTCCGACAGCTTATTAAAGATTACGCGCGCGAGTTTGGCATCAGGATAGAAATGAAGCAGGTGGGCTTCCGCCAGGAGGCTTCACGCCTTGGTGGTGTGGGCTCTTGCGGGCGCGAGTTGTGCTGCTCTACCTGGCTTACAGATTTCAGGAGTGTGAATACTTCGGCGGCGCGCTACCAGCAACTTTCATTAAACCCCCAAAAACTGGCAGGGCAGTGCGGTAAGCTTAAATGCTGCCTTAATTATGAGTTAGATACTTATCTTGATGCTATTAAGGGCCTTCCGGATCTTGATACCAAATTATATACCGAGAAAGGCGATGCCTACTGCCAGAAGGTAGATATCTTTAAAGGGCACATGTGGTTTGCCTATGCTAATGATACCGCACACTGGCACATGATCTCTGCCGATCAGGTTAAGGAGATTATAGAACTTAACAAAAACAGGCAAAAAGTAGCTTCGTTAGAAGATTTTGTGCTTGAGGTGGCCTCATCTGAAGAAGAAGTTGAAAAGAACTTCCAGAATGCCGTGGGGCAGGACAGCCTTACGCGCTTTGATAAGCCCAAGCGCCGCAAAAAGCCGGGCAATAAAAACAAGAAATATCCCGTTACAGCAGAGCCGGGTAATAAAGAAGACAGGCCTGCAAGAGAAAAACAGAACAGGGACAGCAACGGCAACAATGACAATATTATAAAACCGGCAAAAGAAGGCGGCAGGCCACAGGGCGGCGGTAAAAATAAAAAGTTCAGGAACAAGAATAATAATAACCCTAAAAAGCAAAATCCGGGGAATGAAAATAAGGCATAGCATTTTTTTATTTGCGGCTTTACTGCTGTTTTGCTCGTGCGATAAAAAGCGCGTATTTGATGAATATAAGGAGTTTGATGGAACCTGGAATAAAGACAGCATAGTATCTTTTGAGTTTGAGCAGCAGGATACCGTAAGGTTGTATAACATGTTTATCAACATCAGGAATAATAACGATTACCCGTTCAGTAACCTGTACCTTATTGTAGAAATGCAGGAGCCGGGAACGGATGTTACCCAGGTTGATACGCTGGAGTACCAGATGGCTGAAGCCGATGGCACACTTTTGGGAGAAGGTATGACGGATATTAAAGAAAGCAAGCTCTGGTATAAAGAAAAGCAGCGTTTCCCCACACCGGGCAAGTATAAGGTAAACATACAGCAGGCGGTAAGGGAAGCAGGCCAGGTACCGGGCGTACAGGAGCTTGAAGGAGTTATGGAAGTTGGATTTCGCATAGAGACTACAGAATAATACAATGGCAACAAATAAATCAAATAATACTGAAGGCAATACATTTTTTAAATACATAAAAATGTTTTGGACAATATTCATTGTCGGCTTTATATCGGTAATACTTTTTTTCCTTTTGGCGTCATGGGGTGCCCTGGGGCACATGCCATCTTTTGACCAGTTGGAGAACCCTGACAGTAATGTGGCAACAGAGATTATTTCTTCTGACGGGGTTACCATCGGTAAATTTTACCTTGAAAACCGTACTCCGGTTAAGTATGCCGATTTGCCACAGCACCTTGTGCAGGCACTGGTAGCTACCGAAGACGAGCGTTTTTACGACCATAGCGGTATTGATGCCCGCGGCACGCTAAGGGCAGTATTTACACTTGGTGGCAGCGGTGGTGCCAGTACCATTACCCAACAGCTTGCAAAAAACCTTTTTCATGGTGAGGGTTCTAAGAATATTATAGAGCGTATTATACAAAAAGGTAAAGAATGGGTTATAGCGGTAAGGCTGGAAAGGCAATATACCAAGCAGGAAATCATTGCTATGTACCTCAATACGGTAGATTTTGTAAATAATGCGGTGGGAATACGCTCTGCGGCTAAAACCTATTTCGGTAAAGAGCCCAAAGACCTTACGGTAGAAGAGTCGGCTATCATAGTGGGTATGCTTAAAAATCCGTCACTTTATAACCCAGCAAGGGAATCAAGACGTGAAATTGTTACCGACAGGCGTAACACCGTATTAGGCCAGATGGTGAAGAACGGCTTTATAAAACCCGAGGTTAAAGATAAATTAAAAGACAAGGCTTATAAGCTAGATTTTAACCCTGAAAACCACAATGAAGGTATAGCTACTTATTTTAGGGAATACCTGCGCGACTTCATGAAAAAATGGGTTAAGGAACACCCGAAAGAAGACGGAAGCGAGTATGATATATACCGTGACGGCCTTAAAATATATGTTACGTTAGATTCGCGCATGCAAAAATATGCTGAAGAAGCGGTACAAGACCACCTTGCAAACCTTCAGGAAGAGTTTTTTATAGGGCAGAAGAAAAATGAAAATGCACCATTTGTAAGGATATCTGAAGATGAAACCAAGCGGATACTCGACCGTGCCATGAAGAACAGCGAACGCTGGAGGATAATGAGCGAAGCCGGTAAAAGCGAGGACGAGATACGTGCATCATTCAACAAAAAGACAGAAATGCGTGTGTTTAGCTGGAAAGGCGAACGCGATACCATAATGACCCCATTAGACTCTATACGCTATTACAAGCACTTCCTTCAGGCAGGGCTTATGAGTATGGATCCTGAAACCGGACAGGTTAAGGCATGGGTGGGCGGTATAGACCACAAGCACTTTAAGTACGACCACGTAGAGCAGGGTGCAAGGCAGGTAGGCTCTACCTTTAAGCCTTTTGTATATGCCACCGCCATAGAGCAGTTGCACTATACACCTTGTGATACTATTATAGATTCACCATTTAGCATGCCTAAAGGTAAATATGGTATTGATGCCGACTGGCACCCGCAAAACTCAAACGGGAAGTTTGAAGGCCCGGTTACGCTAAAATATGCACTGGCACATTCTATAAATACCGTTTCTGCCAAACTGATAGACCAGGTTGGACCTAAAGCGGTGGTTGATCTTACCAAGAAACTGGGAATAACATCTAATATACCGGAACAGCCTGCAATAGCGCTTGGTGCTGCCGAAATTACTGTAAGGGAAATGGTGGCGGCCTACAGTACCTTTGCCAATAAGGGTATGTACATTAAGCCAATGGTTATTACCCGGATAGAAGATAAGAATGGGGTAGAGCTTTTCCGCAATGCTCCTGTAACACGCGAGGTAATAAGTAAAGATGTGGCCTATGCCGTAATAAAACTGCTGGAAGGCGTAACCGAAACAGGTTCGGGCGGAAGGCTGAGATGGGGCGGTGCCGGAGGCACAGGCTATCACCGTATGACGGGTTATCCGTATGCCCTTACTAACCCTATAGCCGGTAAAACGGGAACAACACAAAACCAGAGCGATGGCTGGTTTATGGGCATGGTACCTAACCTGGCAACAGGTGTGTGGGTAGGTAACGAAGACCGTTCCGCACACTTTAAGAGCCTTACCTATGGGCAGGGCGCTACCATGGCATTACCGATATGGGGTATTTTCATGAAAAAGTGCTATGCAGACGATAACCTCAACGTTTCCCAAAAACCGTTTGAGCGGCCTGATAATCTTTCTATTAAAGTAGATTGCTGGAAGCCTGCCGTGAAAGACACCACCGATGTGGAACTGGAGATAGATGAATTTAACTTTTAATAGTAAGCGCCTTCAAAAGAAGGCGTTTTTTTATATATTTATACGCGAAAATTAAAATTAATTGTATGATTAATAAAAAAACACAAAACGTTGAAGAAGCGCTTAAAGGTATAGAAGATGGCATGACCATTATGCTGGGCGGTTTCGGGCTTTGCGGTATTCCCGAAAACAGCATAGCCGAACTGGTTAGGAAGAATGTAACTAACCTTACCTGTATATCTAACAATGCAGGAGTTGACGATTTTGGGCTTGGGCTGCTTTTGCAAAAAAAGCAAATCAAAAAAATGATATCATCATACGTGGGCGAGAATGCCGAATTTGAAAGGCAGATGCTTAGCGGCGAGCTTGAAGTAGAGCTTACGCCACAGGGCACACTTGCCGAGAAATGCCGCGCCGCACAGGCAGGAATACCCGCATTTTATACGCCTGCCGGTTATGGTACAGAAGTAGCTGAAGGAAAAGAATCGCGCGAATGGAACGGCAAGATGCACATACTGGAAGAAGCTTATAAAGCCGATTTTGCCATAGTTAAGGCATGGAAGGGCGATGAGGCAGGAAACCTTATATTTAAGGGCACTGCACGTAATTTTAATGCGTGTATGGCGGGTGCTGCAAAAATTACCATTGCAGAGGTGGAAGAATTAGTCCCGGCAGGTGAGCTTGACCCGAACCAGATACACATACCGGGTATTTTTGTACAGCGCATTTTTAAAGGCGAAAAGTATGAAAAAAGGATAGAACAACGCACTGTGCGTAATAGATAGTTATTTGAAAATTCGCTGATTTGAAAATTTGAAGATGAGAAATGACAGGCAAAATTTAATCGTAGATCTTACATTTCAGTTTGCTCTTAAAATTATTGCATTTGCCGAAAAACTCAAAGAAGCGAAGAAATATGAAATGGCCTCACAGGTATTCAGGAGCGGCACATCTATCGGAGCCAATACAAAGGAAGCTCAGAATGCCGAAAGTAAGGCTGATTTTATTCATAAGTTTAAGATAGCAGCGAAAGAAGCTGATGAAGTATATTACTGGCTGGAGTTGTGTAAATCATCAGAACACCTTCCGGATCCGGATGAACAAATTTTTAAAGATTTAAATTCTATATTATCTTGATAATTACAAAGATTATAGCTTCCAGTAAAGCAAAGTAATCTTCAAATCATCAAATTTTCAAATCATCAAATAGTATTATGTTAGGAAAAGAGCAAATAGCAAAACGTATAGCAAAAGAAGTAAAAGACGGTTACTATGTAAACCTTGGGATTGGTATTCCTACCCTTGTGGCAAATTATGTACGCGACGATATTTCAGTTGAATTCCAGAGTGAGAATGGTGTTTTAGGTATGGGGCCGTTTCCTTATGAAGGCGAAGAGGATGCTGACATAATCAACGCAGGTAAGCAAACTATAACAACATTACCCGGCGCGTCATTCTTTGATTCGGCGCTTAGCTTCGGTATGATTCGCGCCCAAAAGGTTGACCTTACCATACTCGGGGCTATGGAAGTAGCTGAGAATGGTGATATTGCCAACTGGAAAATTCCGGGAAAAATGGTAAAAGGAATGGGCGGCGCTATGGATTTAGTGGCTTCTGCCGAGAATATCATTGTGGCAATGATGCACGTTAACAAAGCAGGCGAAAGCAAGCTGCTGAAGCGCTGCACACTGCCGCTTACAGGTGTTGGCTGCGTAAAGAAAGTGGTAACAGAGCTTGCCGTGCTTGAAATTATACCGCAAGGCTTTAAACTGTTGGAGCGTGCGCCGGGTGTAACCGTAGAAGACATAAAAAAGGCTACCGAAGGAAATCTTATTATAGAAGGCGATATCCCTGAAATGGTTATCGATTAGTGCACTACTATATATATACAAAAGCCTGCTAATCATTAGCAGGCTTTTGTGTTATTCTACGGTAATTTCATCAATAAAGATAAAAGCTTCACCACCATGCCCCTGGTGCCAATCGGGCAGCGTGCCATAATTGTAGGCTTTAACCTTTATGTAGCGGGCTTTTATACCATCGGCAGCAATGCTTAAACTCTCTATTTGTGTGTTATAGTCATCTGCCGGGATGGTATTATCAACACTGCCAATAAGCTTAAAATCTTTGTTGTTATCGCTGGCATAGTATTCTACTTTAACCGGCATAAGTATCCAGGAACGGCTGTCCTGTAAAAAGTTGGCAGCTATACTGCTTACAGGCATTTGTTTTTGAAGGTCTATTACCGCTTCAAAGTCCTGCCCCTGATAGCCCTGCCAGTCGCCTTTGCGCCAGTTACCGTCACCATAAATACCGTCTGTAAGACCATTAGCACCGCCTGCATGATATTGACGGTTGTATTCAGACAGTAGCCTCACGGTGTAGTCGTTTGGCTTCTTCACAAAATTAGCTGTAACCACATGGCTTATAGTCCTCCCTTTTTCCGCATAGGCACGAATCTGGCAGCTTTCGGTTACCTCAAATGGCCCGGTATATTCTTCAAAACTGCGGCTTTGGTGTTCATTACTTTCTGTATTGATGATGTAATACATTTTATCAGCACCAAAAGGAGCTTTCATTTCAATTTGCATACTGCCTTTGAAAGCCTTACCACCTGCAAGCACTACAGGAACAGGAACAATATCTGTTGCTGATGAATCTATTACCGATGTTGGCCTGCTTCGGTACTCTTCTTCTGTGTAGTTTAAAAAACGCAAATTGTCAACAGGCATTATTTTGCCCGTAGTTTTGGTGGTACCATCTTCTAAATGGATAGTGGTCTCTTCAAAATAGGGTTGTACAGGCGTCCAGATCTTCTTACCGGGCGTAACGGGATAAATCCCCATACTGCTCAACACATACCACGCGCTCATCTGCCCGCAGTCTTCATTACCAATAAGCCCGTCGGGCGAATTTTTATAAAAGTTATCGAGTATGTAATGTACTTTCTCTTTTGTTTTGTCAGGTTTATCTACATAGTAGTACAGGTATGCCATGTGGTGGCTCGGCTCGTTGCCGTGTGCATACTGCCCGATAAGGCCTGTAACATCTGCCTGTTCGCGCCCTGTAGTTCGGCTTGGAGCATTAAACATTTCATCAAGCTTGGCTTCAAAGGCGTCAGCACCGCCATAGGCTTCAATCATTCCTTCTATATCCTGCGGCACGAAAAAACTGTATTGCCAACTATTGCCTTCTGTAAAGTTGTTATTTACCTCACGCGGGTCAAACGGTGTGTCCCACCCGCCGTTCTTTTTAGGGCGCATGTGCTTAACTTCGGGGTCAAATATATTCTTCCAGTACTGAGAGCGTTTCATAAAGAATAGGTAATCATCATTTTCTCCCAACATCTGCGCCATTTGTGCAATGCACCAATCGTCATAGGCATACTCAAGGGTTTTAGATACGCATTCGTGCTCGTCGTCAATACTGATAAAACCCTGGTATTTATAGGCATTAAGCCCGAAATGCTCCTGCATGGCGCTATGCCTTGCCGCCTCATACGCTTTTTGGTAGTCAAACCCTCTGATGCCTTTTGCCATAGCATCGGCTATTACCGAAACAGAGTGATAGCCAATCATGCAGTCGGTTTCATTACTTGCCAGTTCCCAAACCGGCAGCCTGCCGCCCTGCTCATATTGATTAATAAAAGTATTAATATAGTCGGCTGTCCGTTTTTTATCGATAAGCGTATAAAGCGGATGCGCGCCACGGAAGGTATCCCAAAGCGAGAATACGGTATAATAATCAAAACCTTCGGCTTTGTGTATTTCAGTATCGCGCCCGCGGTACATACCATCAACGTCCATAGCAATGTTGGGCTGCATCATGGTGTGGTACAGTGCGGTATAGAATATGGCAAGTTTATCTTTATCCGATGAGGTCACTTCTATTTTAGAAAGCTCTTCATTCCAAAGTTTCTCGGCAGCTTTTCTGGTTTTTTTAAAATTCCACTTTGGCAATTCGGCTTTCATATTCTTTGCCGCACCTTCATAGCCTGTAGGCGATAGTGCTACTTTTACAAGCAGCTTTTCACCTTTTTTAACCTCGGTACTAAAACTTAGCGCAAGCAACGAACCGGCAAAAAAAGTATCGGTAGTTCTTGCAGGAGCAAAAGCATTGTTATTTACGGCAGTAACCTTCATAGGTTTGCTGAACTCTATGCGTGCATATACATACTGGTTTCGCGCCCATGCCTCGCTTTGGCGAAGTACCTCAATGGTTTTAGCATCAATTATGCGTACTTCACCCATCAGCAGGTGGTCGCGGTGGTTAAGGTCGAGTACTATATTGGCCTGTCCTTTTTTGCTGAAGGTGTACTGATGCAGCCCGGCACGTGGGGTTGCGGTAAACTCTGTTTTGATAGTATCATCATCCAATATTACGCTATAGTAACCCGCACTCGCGGTTTCATTGTCATGAGAAAACGTTGAGGAATACTCCTTTTTGTCAAGGCTTGGTTCGCCCATGGTAGGCATCAGCATAATATCGCCGTAGTCTGATACGCCGGTGCCGTTAAGGTGCGTATGTGAAAACCCGTAAATAACATTGTCGGAATAATGATAGCCGCTGCAACCGTCCCAACTGCCGTCTATACGGGTATCGGGGCTTAGCTGCACCATGCCGTGTGGCACCGTAGCGCCGGGAAATGTATGCCCGTGCCCGCCTGTACCGATAAACGGGTTAACGTATTTGTGGTATTCCTGTGCGGGTGCAGTTATGGCGGTAAGTAGCACAATAGCCAACAGCAGTTTTTTCATTGTGTGTATTGTTATGTTTAGTATGTTGTTGCAGTGTACTAAGATAACGAATTTAGATGCTGTTTCTTGCTTAAGATAGCATGCTTTGCGCGGCCACTGCCTCTCATCTGGTTCTATTTAGCCAGTACGCCGTCTTTATAAATTACAGGGACTTCGGTAAGGTTATCTGTACTGATGCTGCCCGCAGTAAAGCTGAAGTTTTTATCATATAGCGTGTTTCCTTTAAAAAAGGTTACCATAAAGCTGTTATTCAGCTCCAGTACGCTTTCCTCTATCATTTCAATCTTTACAGCACTATTGGCAGGAACTTCGGTAAAGGCGTGGCGCATGGTGCTTGTTTTGCGTTCTTCGCCGTTAATAAGCCCGCTGGCATTGCTTACCACAATGAGGGTTTCCAGTTTTTCATCGCTGTCATTAACCAGGTAGGCATACCAGGTGTTTTCCATAAAATCGTCGTTCCACTCCTGCAGGGCGGCTACATATACATTTTCTACTTTCGGGATAACAATATCTTTTTTCATTTCTTTAATATACTTTTTACGGGTTAGGTTTTACCTTTACTGCAAACACTTTACCGATGAAACGTTTGCAATTAATATGCCTGTTTGCCATATTGAGCCTAACAGCGTGCAAAGATGGCAAAAATGCCGCTGATGCGCAAAACAAGACTGAACCTTCGGCAGAAGCGCCCGGACTGGAAAACGATAAAGTGCCCGATATGCATAACAGCGAGAATGCCCTCGACTGGCCCGGTAAATACAGCGGCGTATTACCCTGTTGGGAGGGTTGCGACGGTTACAAGCACGTGATTGAACTGCATAATGACAACAGCTATGTTTTATGGCTGCAAAAACTGGGGCAGGAAAAAGAACCCAGAGAAATTAAAGGCAGCTTTACGTGGAATGAAGAAGGCATAATTATTACCCTTGATGCAGAGGGTGACCATCTTAAATTCAGGGTAATGGAGAACATGCTAAAAAAGCTGGATAAGTTTGACAATGAAGAAAAGGGTGCGCCACAGGCGCGGTACCTGCTGCGTAAAATACAATAAGTTTATTGAAAGCAATCTTTCTCTGCCCACTGTAATGCTTCGGGCAGATGCATAGAAGAAAACTCAATATGTATTACCCGCCTTTGCTTTTTGTTGGTGGTGCGAGATGAGCTGTGCATAATAAGGGGCTTCATAATCATTATACCGCCTTTGGGCACATTGCACGTAATTTCCTGCTCAATATCCTTTCCTAAAGCTTCAGGGCGGTACACTTTTTTAAGGTGTGTGCCGGGTATTACTTTAAGCGCTCCGTTATTTCCGTCGGTATCATCAAGGTGGATGCGTACTGTATAAATGTTTTCGAGTACTTCTAAAGGTGGTTGTACTGCATATTGCCCCTGCTTTTTTGTCCACGGCCCAAAACCTGTAATTTCAGCTTTATCCTTTACGGATATTGTGAGATCCTGATGCCACGCAACATACCAATTCGACATTTGCGGCTTATCAAAATAAATGCTTTTCACCACAAAATAAGAATCTCCGAAAAGCTGCTGTACAACCTTTCGGAGATTATCATTAAATAGTGTTTCTTTTAAATCCGGAAACTCTTTTAAAAACTGCCTTATCGCAAAAAGGCCTTCCGTGCGGCGAAAAGTATCACTTTGCGAGTTATTATTATTTATAGCAGTAATAATTTCATCCGCTTCACCATCCGTATAAATGTTACTGATAACAGTAAAGCCATCCTGCAAAAGCTGTTCGCTATGGCTTTTAAACTGCATTATATCGTAGCCTTAAACTGTTCTAAGAAACGCACATCGTTTTCATAAAACATACGGATGTCGCTTATCTGGTACAGCAGCATAGCAATACGCTCTATACCCATACCAAAGGCAAAACCGTTATACTTGGTATCATCTATGCCGCAGTTCTTTAAAACATTAGGGTCAACCATACCGCAGCCCATAATTTCCAGCCAGCCTGTACCTTTTGTAATGCGGTAGTCGGTTTCGGTTTTAAGCCCCCAGTAAATATCTACCTCGGCACTTGGCTCTGTAAAGGGGAAATAACTTGGGCGCAGGCGTATTTTGCTCTTGCCGAACATTTCTTTGGTAAAATATAATAATGTCTGCTTCAGGTCGGCAAACGAAACATCTTTATCTATATACAGTCCTTCAATCTGGTGGAAAATACAGTGTGAGCGTGACGAAATAGCCTCATTACGGAACACTCTTCCCGGAGATATGGTACGGATGGGCGGCTTGTTGTTTTCCATATAGCGAACCTGTACCGATGAGGTGTGCGTGCGCAGCAGCACATCAGGGTTGGTTTGTATAAAAAAAGTGTCCTGCATATCGCGTGCCGGGTGATATTCCGGCAGGTTAAGCGCAGTAAAGTTATGCCAGTCGTCTTCAATTTCAGGGCCTTCACTCACGTTAAAGCCTATGTTGGAGAAAATGTCTATAATCTGGTTCTTAACGATAGAAATAGGATGGCGGGAGCCAATAGTAAAAGGCTCGCCGGGGCGGGTAAGGTCGCCATAAATGCCTTTAGCCTCTTCCTTGCTTTCCATAGCTTCGGTAAGGTCTTTTACCTTGTCCTGTGCCGCATTTTTAAGGCCGTTGATTACCTGTCCGAACTCTTTCTTCTGTTCGTTGGGCACGTTCTTAAATTCGGCAAGAAAATCATTTACAATCCCTTTTTTACCCAGGAATTTTATACGGAATGCTTCCAGTTCTTCTTTGCTCTGCGTGCTGAAAGCCTCGGCTTCGGCTATATACCCTTTAATCTTGTCTATCATTGTTATTCTAGTAAAGCGAATGCAAATTTAGGCATTTTAAAAATGTTGTGCCATCTATTCTTTTCTATTATTCTTCACCTGTGGTTATGAAGTTTTACGATATAACACCCTTCTCCATAAAATAATCCACTATAGCGCCTTTCATTAAAACTGACTGTTCGCCGGCTTTAAGTGCCGGCAGTTGCTCTTTTACAATGTAATGGGGCCAGCCGTCTTCATCAAAATAGTCAAATTCATAATAACCGTATGGTTCCAGCAAACGGCAGATGGCAATGTGCATTAGGTTTACCTTTTCATCTTTCTTAAACTTGCGGTTAAATTTACCCAGTTCCTGTACCCCTATCAGGTAAATAATAGCATCAAGGTCAAGCTTTTCGCCATCGGCAAAGCGGTTAGATAGTATCGTTACAAGCTGTTCCCAGCGTTCTTTCAGTTGTTCGTCGCGCGACATATATCATGTTTATAAGCGCAAAGATAGTGCGTTTGCATTTAATGCCGCGTGCTTTTTGGTTTGCATAATCGGCAGGGAAGGTTAACTTTGCCTTATGGCGGTTATAGACATACTTATCGGGCTTGCCCTGCTGTACGGACTCATCCGCGGTATGTGGAAAGGCCTCTTTGCAGAGCTTGCCGCATTACTCTCGCTGGCACTGGGGCTTTATGCGGCTATAAAGTTTTCGGGGTATATGGGCAACTGGCTAAACGGCGTTTTTGGCTGGGAAGACAAATACATTAAAATTGCCGCCTTTATCCTCACGTTTGCTATAGTTGTGGTAGTGGTAACCGTAATGGGGCGTGTGTTTACCAAAATGGCCGGGCTGGTTATGATGGGCTGGCTCAACAGGTTGCTGGGCGGATTGTTCGGGCTGATTAAATGGGCGCTGATAGTAAGTGTGCTGCTCAATTTTTTTATGCAGATGAACAGCAGCAATGCACTTGCCGATGAAACCACCCTGCAAAAATCTGTTTTCTTTTACCCGGTACTAAAGGTTTCTCGAACCCTGTACCCGGTATTGGAAGAATGGGTGGCCGACTTTAAAGATGCCACAGCAAAGCCTGCTGATACTGAAGAAGAACCGACAGATGAGGAACCTATTGAAGGGCTTGACAGGTCAGTTTAATTCAATTTGAAAATTAAGATTCCTCGACAAGCTCGGAATGGAACCAATAATACATTTTCAAACTACCAAATTTTCAAATCGATTAATTATTTAATTTCTCGGATAGCATCTTTAATTATCCAGCCTTCGCTGTCGTCTTCAAGCTCAATTTTCTTGTAATTGCCAAGTGTTTCTTTTACAAAAACCTTTGTGCCTTCGTGCAGTATAAAAGCATCGGTTGCGGTATCGTTAGGCTCGCTTTTTACCGACACTACCTCGTCAAATACTATTGCCGGGCGTTCTTTATTGCTTTCCGATTTTACAAAAACTGCCGAGAGTACCGATATAAGTATTGCCACTAATGCTGCCAGCATGGCAACAAAGAAAACCCTTTTTAAAAGTGTGGTACCCGAAAAGTAATAGCCTATAAAAAACAACATGAAAAATACAGAGCCTCCAATTGCTGCCCATGCCCAGGTATCATAATGATAACTGCCGGTAAAATTATACAGCATTTTGCTAAAGCCCACCTGTGGCACTGCCTCAATATTATCAATGGTCATTTTGCGGGCATAGTCCAGGTTTATTTTGGTGTCTTTGTCATTCGGCTTTAATAGTAACGATTTTTCATAATTGTAAATAGCAGGTGCCACCCGGTTCATTTTATAATAAGCATTGCCCAGGTTAAAATATACCTCAGCCGATTCCTGCCCGTTTTTTAGTATGCTCTCATAACTTTCGGCTGCTTTTTTATACTTACCCTGGCGGTACAGCTCGTTGCCTTTTTCAAATGCCTGCTGTGCCCAGCCGTGAAGGGTAAAGAATAGTGCAAGTATATATATCAGTTTCTTCATTGTTGGGTAACTATACATAATACGTACTAAATTTCTTTTTCAAGCTTTGTTATTACTTTAACGGCATTGTCATAATCCTGCTGCATGGCTGCCCCGCTTGATGGCGCATACCTTGCAAACTCACAACTGTTCATTATCTTAATGAACTCCTCAACCGTTTCGGCTTTAGCGCCTCTTGTAAGTAGCAACTCCTGTATATTAGGTTTCGTCATTTCAGATGTTTCTAGGTTCAGCTTCGCCTTAAGGAAGTTATGAAGGGCTTTTTCCAGCGCCACATAAAACGGCTCTTTACTGCCCAGTTGCTTTTTGGCTTCGCCCAGGTATTTTTTGGCAAGCCTGTTGTTTTTGCGTATTCGGTTGCCCGTAACATCATTATCGCGTGCCTGCTTTTGCCTTTTTGCCAGTACTATAAATGGTATTGCAACAAATGGTGCAAAAAGCAGCGCATAGAACAACCCTGAACCAAAAAAGTCTTTTTGGCCTATAGGCTTAAGAGAAGTAGCAAGATCAACAAACCGGAACTGCTCCCTTGCTTTTACATCCTGTTTTGATGTGCCAGAGCCCATAGCGGTAGCATCGCCCCCGGCAGATACAGGCCCGTCCTGCACATCTATCATAATTTCATCTGACGTGATGGTCTTATACCTGCCTGCCGAAGTATCAAAATAAGAGAACGACATTGCCTTTACAGGATACTTGCCTTTATTTTGCGGTATGATGGTATAATTATCAGATATGCTGCCGCGCATGCCGCTAAGCGGTATTGAGATATTTTCTTTATGCTCAGGGTCATACATTTCAAGCGCCGAAGGCACAACAGGTTTAGGCAATGTAAAGAGTTTAAGGTTGCCCGTACCGCTTACAGATACATTTAACTGTAACGATTCACCTGCATTAAGCTTTGTTTTATTAGGCGTTACCTTAAAATCGAATTTACCCACTGCCCCGTTAAAATCTGCCGGCCTGCCACTTTCCGGCAGCGGTTTTACATTGATGTATTTTGTACCACTCGACATGTTTTTGTTAACCTGCGTCATAAACTGGTTCCCAAAAAAGTCCCTGCGGCCTGTTGGCACATCAATAGTCAGTTCAAGGGTAAGCGGCTCAATCTCAAGCCTGCCGCTTTTTTGCGGGTATAACACAACCCTTTTAAGCACCACATAGCGGTAGCTTTCGCCGTTATAGGTGCCCTGCTGCACGCCGTTATCTTTTACGGGTATATCCTGGCTCCAAAAATCGTTAAACTGCGGTACATCTACCTGGCGTGTGCCACGCACACTGGCATTGGGGCTTACATATAATTTGTAAACCACGCTTATAGGTTCATTTACATAGGGGTTGTTGTCGCTTACCTCTGCCACTACATGTATGCCTTCGCCTGCATCCTGTTGGGGTGCGTTAGGATCATTGGCATTTTTTACGGCTGCCGTAACAGTAACCTTAAAAGGTATGGTTTTATAGGTTTCACCATTAATTTCGATACTGGCCTGCCCAACGGTAAAGGTTCCCCGTGCTGTTGGCGTAAGTACATAGGTATAGGTTTTACTAAAGGTACGCTTGCCGTTTACCCACGAGTTGCTTATCATCTGGCTTGGACCAGATGCCCTGAAGCCCTCAAAAGAAGGAGGGTTAAAGTTGTCGCCGTCCTCATTCATGGTAAACTCCACCCTGAGGCGTTCGTTTACGCCCAGCGTGGTTTTACTCGGAACCGCTTTAAATTCTACCTGCTGGGCAAAAACCGCCTGAAGGCACAACAGCAATAATAGTAAGATGTGTTTTTTCATTGCTTTTCTCTAATCCTTAACTTGAAAACAGTTTCAAATCAGTATCAATCATCAGGCCGTTACCAGTCTTTTTCAGGCTGTTTGGGCTGCACCTTTACTTTACGGGCGTTAACCTTGTCCTGTATCTTTTTTTCTTCGTTGTTCATGGCATCCAGCAGGTTTTCCATGCGCTGCCTGCCCGGGCTTGGGCCATCCTGCTCCTGTTCGCCTCCTTCTCCTGCCTTATCTTCTTCGTCTTTGCCCTGGCTTTTATCCTTTTGGTCGCCTTTGTCCTTGTTGTTATCTTTATCTTTCTGGTCGCCCTTGTCTCCTTTATCCTTATCGTCGCCACCGCCACCGCCGCCCTGGTCTTTCGGCTGCTGGTTTTTGTCCTGCTTGTCTTTTTGGTCTTTCTTCTGGTCCTGCGGAGGCTGCGGCTTGGGTGGGTTTTCCTTCAGCATCTTTTTGGCAAGGGCAAAGTTATAACGGGTTTCCTCGTCATACGGGTTATTGCGCAAGGCATTTTTATAGGCTTCCACTGCTTTTTGATAATCTTTTGTTTTCATCAGCACATTGCCTATATTATGATAAGCCTTATGCTTTAGCGCCTTGTCGTCAGATCCTTCCACTGCCTTTAGGTAGGCATAGGCAGCCTCAATTTCCTGCCCCTGCCTGTAAATGGCATTGCCCAGGTTATAAGATGCTTTGTTGCTGCCCTGGTTTTGTGATTGTGCTATCCGGTAGTTGGCCTCTGCAGAGGCATACTCTTTATCTTCATACTGTCTGTTGCCCTTTGGCAGGTATTTTTTATCTTCTTCCTGCGAAAAAGCAAGCACTGCCATCAGCAGCATAATGTATGTAAATGAGGTTTTCAGCTTCATTGTTCTTTTTCGTTAAACAGGTTAAGTTTCCTAATCCACGCTGTGCGTTTTTCCAGCATAAAAATTTCGAGGAACAGCAAAACAAAAGCCGCGCCTAAAAACCACTGGAACTGCGAGTCATACAGCGATATTTCTTTCGACTCAAATTCTGTCTTTTCTACGTTCTCAAGTGCTTTAGATACATATTGCTCTACATCGCGCGTGCTGCCGCCATAAACATAGCCTCCCTGTGTGGCTTCGGCTATAGCCTTTAGCTCGTTAGGGTACATTTTTGTAACCACTACCTCGCCATTGTTATCGCGCTTAAAGCTTTCTGTAATACCGTTCCGCTTTAGCGGAATGGGTCCGCCTTTCTCGGTACCCACGCCCACCGTTATTATTTTAATGCCTTTTTCCTTTGCCAGCCTTGCCGCTTCTATACTGTCCTGCCCGTGGTCTTCACCGTCAGATACCAGTATTACCAGCTTGCTGGTTTGCGGGTCATCAAAAAAAGTGGTTGCAAGCTCCAGCGCCTCGCTTATGGCAGTACCCTGAGAGGAAACCATATCGGTATTCATGTTTTGCAGGAACATTTTAGCCACGCTGTAATCAGATGTAATCGGTAAAACAGGGTAGGCGCTGCCGGCATAGCCCACTATACCAATCCTGTCGTTACCCAGTTCGTTTATTATTTGCGATACTATCTGCTTCGATTTTTCGAGCCTGCTTGGCGCAACATCTTCTGCCAGCATACTCTTAGATACATCTATGGCAAACACAATATCAATACCCTCGCGTTTAACGGTTTCGGTCTTGGTGCCTATTTTCGGGTTTACCAGCGCAATAATTATGCCTGACAGCCCAAGCAGTACAAATGCCAGCTTTAGCGCAGGCTTAAATACCGATCGCTCCGGCGTTAGCCGTTTTACAAGCTCGGTATTGCCAAACTCGCGCTGTTTTTTGCGCTGCCACCACAGGTTGATGAGGTACAGCACCACCAGCACGGGCACTATGCCTAAAAAATACAGGTATTTGGGTTCGTCTAATTCGTACATGGTTAAATAAAGCTTCTGTAAACGGTTTTTCTAAGCAGTACCTCTGCAAGCAGCAGCCCCAGCGCGGCTAATACCCACGGGCGATACTTTTCGTCATAATTATAAAACTTCTCCTCGTTTATCTCGGTAGTCTCCAGCTTGTTTATCTCGTCATAAATAGCCTTTAGCTTGCTGTTGCTTGTTGCCCTGAAGTATTGCCCGTCAGTAGTTTTGGCAATTTCCTTCATCAGCGATTCGTCTATCTCCACTTTCATCATCTGGTATAAAAAGCGGCCGTCATCTGTTTTAGCATAGGGGAACATAGCGTTGCCGTTTGTACCGATGCCAATGGTATATACCTTAATGTCATACTCTTTAGCTATTTCGGCAGCCATGCGCGGGTCTATAAAGCCGGCATTGTTAACCCCGTCTGTAAGCAGTATTATTACCTTGCTTTTTGCCTTGCTTTCCTTAAGGCGGTTAATGGCTGTGGCAAGCCCTACGCCTATACCGGTACCATCCTGCAAAACGGTATCGTCATACTTAACCGATTGTATTGCCTGCTTTACCAGTTCTTTATCGCTGGTTACGGGAGTTTTGGTGTAACTCTCCCCGGCATAAACAACAAGCCCTATCCTGTCGTTAGGTCGGTTGTCTACAAAGGTGGCGGCTACATCTTTAAGGGCTTCAAGGCGGTTAGGCTTAAGGTCTTTGGCAAGCATACTGCCCGAAACGTCCATTGCCATAACAATATCGATACCCCTTGTTGTGCGTATTTTGCTGCTTACATCTACACTGCGCGGGCGGGCAAGCGCCACGATCATGGCACTGAGCGCCAGCAGGCGCAGCACGAATAATGCAGGCTTAAGTTTTGCCAGTAAAGAGGGGGCAGCCTTAAAGCCGTTAAGCGTGCTTATGGTGAGCGTTGCCGTTTGCTGTTTCCTTTTCCAGATGTACCAGCCTATTGCCGCAGGGAGCAGCAGGAACAGCCAAAACATTTGAGGATGTAAAAAAGTAACGTCTCCCATTGTTAGTTCAGTTTATATATTTCGATGGAATTCTTAACCCTGTCCAGCACCTGTGCGCCATACTCATCGCCCTCACGATACATAATTGATACTATCTGGAGGCCGTTTTCCTGCTTAAAGAAAAGCAGTTCATAATACATGCGCTGCATTTGTTTGGTTACCGGGTGCGGCGTAGCCATATTACCATAGGCACGTAACCCCTGCAGGCCGCCCGGTGTGGCAAATTCCTCAGTTTTTACTATGATATCCCTGCTTCCTGCGGCTTCCATAACCTGTATGTAGCCTTCGGCAGTACGGGCAAGATCGGGGTCTATTTCCTGCTTATAGCGCATGGTGCTTACGCTTACGCTAAAATGGCCGCCCAGCGTTCCGTAGCTAAACACCTGCATTTCTTTATAAATTGCCATTGCATTTTCAGGATATAATTTTTCAACATCCTGGCGTATGAGCACTTTGGGTGTTTCTATTACTATTGGCGGACTGCCGTAGGCGCTTTTAATCCATTCTCCGGCTAAAAGCTGCTCGCTGCTTTCGCCGTAAGCTTTTAAAGCAATGGCCCTGCCGACAAAAAATAAGCCTGTAAGCAATACTAAAGCTGCCGCAACAATAATAATGATGCGTTTTTTCTTCCGCTTCTGTATGGCCTCTTTTTTGCGTTGTGCCTCAAGCCATGAAAGGGTATGCTCTTCGTCTTCCTCTTTTTCCTCCGGTATGCTCTGGTCTATCTTAACGATGGTTTTTTCTATACGGCTGCGGTCTTCGGCAATCTCAAAGTCGACCGGGCGCACCTTGGCAAATTTTACCATATCGGCATTACGCAGTACTTTCTCGAGCTCTTCAAAGGTTTCCTGTGTCAGTTTCATGTTCTTGCGGCGTACGGCGTTGCGCATTGCATCTATCAGTTCTCCGGTGGTGCTCTCCATTGCCGGTATGTGTATGGCCTCTTCTATGTAGGTACGGGCAATATCGGTAAGTTCGCTGTAATAATCTTTAACCGCACCTTTTTGTAGTAGTGACTTACTTTCAAGCGCTTTTAGCTGTGTTGTGGCTTTCTCTATAGGAGAAGTATAATGCACTTCTTCCTCTTTAACCTCCGGTTTTTTGCGTTTTTTAATAAACCACCATACACCAAAAGCTATTGCCGCCGCAACAACGATGCCTGCAAGCAGCCAGATCCAGAAACTGTTGCTGCCCGATGCAGTAGCCACATCCTTAATGTCGTACATTTTCTGTTGCAGTGTATCTACCGCTACAGGAGTGACTTCTATGGTGAGCGAATCAGTTTTTATATTGGTGTTATTTATAAAAACAGGCAGTTGCGGTACTACATACCGCCCGGAGTCAAACTGCGTGAGCCCATATTTTTTGACAAGCTCATACATTGCCCCCTTGCGCACGGTATCTACAGGGTAGCTTTCCAGCACTTCGAGCTGCCCGAAGTTCTTACCTTCGGGGAAGTTTACCTTAGCTGCTATATCAACAGTTGTTTTTAATGTAAGGTTAAACTGCGAGCCTATTTTTATGCGGGTAGAATCGATACTTGTTTCCACCTTTGGCTGTTGTGCAAACAATGTTGCCGCCGCCAGTAGCATGAAAATAGTAAAGTATTTATGTAGTTTTATGTGTTTCATGGTTGTATAACAACGTGATTATGACCGGGCTTTAAAATAGCCGAGCAGCCTGGTAACATACGATTCGTCTGTACGGGTGCTTACCGCCCCTGCACCGCAACGGCTAAAGGTTTCCTTAAAATATTTTACCTTATCCTGATAGTATTTTTCATATTGAAGCCTTACCTGCTTAGAGCCTGTGTTTACAAGCACCGATTCACCTGTTTCGGCATCCGTCATGTTTACAATGCCCAGGTTGGGCATCTGCTCCTCCCGGTGGTCATAAACCCTCACGCCCGTTACATCGTGCCGTTTGGCGGCAATTTTAAGGGTGTGCTCATAACCTTCGGTAATAAAGTCGGATATCAGGAACACTATGGCTTTCTTTTTTTGCACCCCGCTCAGAAATTTTAGTGCCTGCGCCAAGTCTGTTTTTTTACTTTTGGGTGCAAATTCTATCAGTTCCCGGATGATGCGCAGTACATGGCTCTTTCCCTTTTTTGGCGGGATATAAAGCTCAATCTGGTCTGAGAACAATATCAGCCCTATTTTATCATTGTTTTGCGTAGCGCTGAATGCCATAGTGGCAGCAATCTCGGTAACAATATCTTTTTTAAAAGCATTTTGCGACCCGAAGCTTTCAGAGCCGCTCACATCTACCATCAGCATCATGGTGAGTTCGCGCTCTTCTTCAAAAACCTTTATGTAGGGTTCGTTGTAACGGGCGGTAACATTCCAGTCTATAGCGCGCACATCGTCGCCAAACTGGTACTGCCGCACTTCGCTAAAGGTCATACCCCGCCCTTTAAAAGACGTGTGGTACTCTCCCGAGAAAATGTGGTCGCTCAGCCTCCGGGTTTTTATCTCTATTTTCCGAACCTTTTTAAGTATCTCTTTTGTATCCATTTTCTTTTGTTTAAAGTTTAATGTTTCAGGTTCAAAGTTGAGCAAACTAATCTCTTAACTTTAAACCTTAAACTTTGAACAAATTTTATGGTACTTCAACCTGGTTCACTATTTTATTGATGATATCCATAGAGGTTATGTTCTCGGCTTCGGCTTCATAAGTAATGCCTATCCTGTGGCGCAACACATCGTGCACTACCGCCCTTACGTCTTCCGGTATTACATAGCCCCTGCGCTTAATAAATGCGTAGCACTTGGCAGCTATGGCAAGATTGATACTTCCCCTTGGCGATGAGCCGAAGCTGATAAGCGGCTTAAGGCTGTCCAGTTTGTACTGCTCAGGATAACGTGTTGCAAATATCAGGTCGAGTATGTATTTCTCTATTTTTTCATCCATATACACCTCACGAACGGCCTGCTGTGCACGCAATATCTGTTCCAGCGATACTACTTGGTTTACCTTCTCAAAAGCACCCTTCAGGTTTTGGCGGATAACCAGCCTTTCGTCTTCAATTTTAGGATAATCTATAACCGCCTTTAGCATAAAACGGTCAACCTGTGCTTCAGGCAGTGGGTAAGTACCTTCCTGCTCAACAGGGTTTTGGGTAGCCATAACCAGGAAAGGTTTTTCCAATTTAAAGGTTTCCTCGCCAATGGTTACCTGCTTTTCCTGCATGGCTTCCAGCAGGGCACTCTGCACTTTTGCCGGGGCACGGTTAATTTCGTCAGCTAAAACAAAGTTGGCGAATATCGGCCCTTTTTTTATGGAGAATTCATTTTGCTTAATGTTGTAGATAAGTGTTCCTACCACATCGGCAGGAAGCAGGTCGGGCGTAAACTGTATACGGCTGAAACTGCCGTGCACCGCCTGGCTAAGCGTGTTTATAGCAAGGGTTTTGGCAAGCCCCGGCACACCCTCAAGTAATATGTGCCCCTGGCCCAAAAGCCCTATAAGCAGCCTTTCTATCATATACTTTTGCCCAACTATCACTTTGTTCATCTCCATGGTAAGGAGGTCTACAAAGGCACTTTCCCTTTCTATTTTTTCATTAATTGCCCTTATGTCTAAAGCAGCAGTATTTTCTTCCATATTATTTATCTTTTGGTGCTGTGAAGTTAATAATGTTAAAGTAACGGTGCAAATTGAAATTTAATATGTATTGCTTGTTAATGAGTTGTTAAATCGGCCGGAATGTTACACTATGCTAAAGCTTTAGCAAGCAGATTTTTCCTATTTTTAGCATCGCATTCTAAAATCATAATAACTGTTCTGTTTAATGAAAATTACCTTATCACCTATAATTGCGGGTGCCATGAACTGGGGTGTGTGGAGCAAAAACCTTACCACAACCGAAATGGCAGCCCTTATGCATTCGTGCCTGGAATATGGCATTACCACTTTTGACCATGCTGACATTTATGGCGGCTATACCACCGAGGCAGAATTTGGTGCGGCATTCAAGCACAGCGGCATAGCGCGGGAGCAAACACAGCTTATCTCTAAATGTGGCATACAGCACGTTACGGGCAATCGTAATAACCGTGTTAAGCATTATGACTACAGTAAAGAGTATATTATAAAATCTACCGAAGGTTCTTTAAAAAACCTGCATACCGATTATCTGGATGTCTTGCTGCTGCACCGCCCCAGCCCGCTTATGGAACCTGACGAAATAGCCGAAGCGGCAGAGCAACTGAAAGCTGACGGAAAAATCAAGGCTTTCGGGGTGTCTAACTTTACCAACAGCCAGACAGAACTTATCCGCTCGCGCACCGAGGTTTTTTGCAACCAGATAGAATTTTCGGCAACGGCCTACCAGCCGATGCTGGATGGTTCGCTCGACTATATGCACCTCAACAACATACGGGCGCTGGCATGGAGCCCTATTGGCTGTGTGTATAAAACGGATACCGAGCAAACACGCAGGCTTAAAGAGCTGCTGATGGAACTTGTTGTAAAATATGAAGTCACTGCCGATGTAGTACTACTGGCATGGATACTGCGCCATCCGGCAAAGATTATCCCGGTAACGGGCTCTGCAAACCCTGAAAGGCTTAAGAACCAGATGAGGGCTCCGGATGTGCAGCTTGAGCTGGAAGACTGGTTTGCCATCTGGACGGAGAGCATGGGGGAAAAGGTGCCGTAGAGCCCCCTAACCCCCAAAGGGGGAATCCACAACTTTCAATCTTAAATCGTTGAATCTTTAAATTAAAAATATGAAAACAGCATTGATAACAGGGGCAACCAGCGGTATAGGCAGGGCAACGGCAAAATATTTTGCCAAGAACCATTTCAGGCTTATACTGTGCGGGCGCCGCGACGACAGGCTGGCAGAGCTTCAGGATGAGTTTGCACCGCTAACGCGCGTGCACACCCTTAACTTTGATGTGCGCGATAAAGAGGCTGTTGCCGCTTCGATAGAAAGTATTCCTGACGACCTGAAGAATATTGACATACTGGTAAACAACGCAGGGAATGCCCACGGGCTTGACCCGATACAAAACGGCGACCTGAACGACTGGGACTCGATGATGGATATTAACGTTAAGGGCTTGCTGTATGTATCGAGAGCCATTATACCGGGCATGGTAGAGCGCAGGCACGGGCATATCATTAATATAGGCTCTATTGCGGGTAAAGAGGTTTACCCTAACGGTAATGTGTACTGCGCCAGCAAGCATGCGGTAGATGCCATAAACCAAGGCATGCGCATGGACCTTAACCAGTATGGCATACGGGTCGGCGCCATTAACCCCGGGCTTGTGGCAACAGAATTCAGCGAAGTGCGCTTTAAAGGCGATACTGACCGTGCAGCAGGGGTTTATAAAGGCTATGAACCGCTTAAAGCTGATGATATTGCCGATATTATAACCTTTGTGGTAACACGCCCGTATCATGTAAACATAGCCGACCTGATGGTACTGCCAACAGCGCAGGCAAGCGCAACTATATTGAATAAATCGGTATAAATGAGATTTTGTTCCATTTCGAATAAAGCGAAGCGAAATTGAGAAATCTTTTCAGCGAGGGAGAGATTTCTCGGCAAGCTCGAAATGGAAGAACTTATTAATAGTAAGTATATTTACAACATTGAAACCCGCAACCCGCAATGATTAACAAGCGCCTTCTCATAAAAAACCTGCTGGCTCATAATGATGAGAGCAGTTTTTATGACAAAAAGCGTCAGTTAAACCTGCATACTAAAGAGGGTAAGGGCAAATTCGTGAAACATATATGTGCCCTTAGCAACTCTAACCCTGCCAATGATTCTTATATAGTAGTTGGGGTAGAGGATAAAGATAACGAGATTGTAGGCACCGACTTTTATGATGACAGCCGCATACAAAATCTGGTTAATGCCTATCTTGATAATCCGCCACGCATACAATATGAAAATGTGCCTTTCCCCGGGCTGCCTAAAGACAAGGTTGTAGGGCTTGTTACCATAAGGCCCAACAACAAGATATCTTATTTTAAAAAGCCGGTACACACCATACCCTACGGCACTGCCTTTATGCGGCGGGGCAGCAATTCTGTTCCCGTAGAAAAAGCAGAAGAGATGAACTACCAGAATACTGCTACCGTAATAGATATAGAGAACAGCTCCCGTAACAGCATAGGCCATACGCTGGAAGGCGTAATAGATTTTTTAAACAACCGCCATAAAGATATGGCTTCGGGCTACAGGGTTTTTAAAGAACTGTTTATTGTATGCTGGGCAGGGAACAAAAAAGTGGTTAAGGGTAACAACTACTATTCGCGGGTAGATATAGAACTTATTAATGAGCAGGTAAAGCTGTTTTATTCGGCGCTGGATGAGGTAAGCATCCATTTTACAGATGACACTTTTTCTATAACCGAATATGTATCATTAGGGCTAAATGACAAAACCAGCTATTACCCATTGGAAAAAGTGAGCATCCATTTTCATGATAACGGCTACTATAATATGGAGAGCCAGATGTTGTTTGACCCTCCGCAGTACAACCGCAAAATGATGTATCATATTTATAATGCCAACCTTTCGCTTATTGCAAAGCTTGAGAAAGGCTTAGCGCTTTCTGAAAGGGAGGAGCGCGACCTGCACAACCTGCCCCATACACTGATGATATGCTACCTCAACGGTTTTGAGGATGCCAAATACAGACTGGCAGAAGCCAAGCCTTACCTTAAGGCATTTCCTGACGCTTCGGTATATGTTTCTTTTAAGGAAGCCATGAGGGTACTCCGCAAAATGAAATATGATAAAAATGATTAAGCCGGAAATTTATTTTCCCGGCTTAATTTTGAGAATAAAAAGTTTTAATTCAGATTATTCCAATAATTAGATGAACTCCTCGCTACTGAAAAAGCTGAAAACAAAGATGCTTTATCTGAATCGGTTAACTCATCAGACGCTAAGACTGTTTGAGAATAATAATTCAATATGTCAGAAATCTGAGCATCTGAAGACGCTTCAAATAATGCTCCCATAAATAATGACAGTACCATTTTGGTGTTATCCGAAATAAGGTTATTATCACTGTAGGAGCTTAACATGTAAGAATAGTCATATCCCATTTCTACATAGTTAACAGTAATCTCTGCTGCCAGATTGTTTACATTCTGAACACTGTCAGAGTTATAATACTCAAGTGTTTCTGCCCCGTAATTTTCAATCAAGTACTGATCTATAGGCATGTCTCCATTAAAAACATTAGCTAAAGCATCATTGTGGTAATCGCCTATGTCACAATTGGCATATTGATCAGGCACAACATAGTTCACATTAAAATCAGGATTTATTGGTTCGCCAACACCACCATCACCGCCCCCGGCAGTAGCCGATGCTGCGGCAACACCTGAAGCAGCAGCGGCAGTAACCCCTCCAACTACCGGATTAATAAGGGAGCCGAGCGCACCACCGGCAACATCGGCGGCAATTACACCAACAATCTTCCAAAACTTACCTTTTTTAGGCATTCCGGAAGCTGACCTGTTAATGCTCTCGTTATACGACCTTAATTCTTTTTCGATTCTTAAACTTTGGCTGGATGTTTCAGAATCGTTGCTTGTTGAACATGAAAAAATCATAAACAAGCACAGTGAAGTACTGATAATTTTTTTCATAATTAGTAAAATTTAGTTTAGAGATAAATCAAAATTAAAACATAATTCTCAAAAAATAAAGTATTTTTTAGTTTTTTAATGTAAAATATTA
>NZ_JAMWYY010000035.1:3380-32459 GCF_024305175.1 Flavobacterium sp. | reverse complement strand
AAATATGACCCCCAAAATTACTCTCAGTGCTTTATTGCTTCTGGGCCTAAAGGTTTTTTCGCAAAGCCCTACGGCACCTGCACAAGGTTTTAATGTATTTACAGAGCAAAACCTTACACTTATTACTAACGAATCTGAAGGGCCTGTTGCCTGTGGCGGTAATCTTTCCATTCAGGGCAACTACCAGATTTCGGTTAATGATGCCGGAACTTTTACGGTTAATAATGTAAAAATCGGCTTGTTTGTTGGCGGAAAGGTTAATTACACCTCGGGCAACGCAGTACAGGTTAACAACAATGCCTATGTAAAGATAGGTAATAACAGTGGCTCACACGTTTGGTATTACGACCAGAATAATGCGGCATCGCCTATACGTGTTACCCCGACACCGGATTATAACTCCTCTCCAAGGATAATGCTGCAGGCCAACGCCAACCAGCTAAATGTAGGCGTAAACAACAACCCGGTTTTCCAGTCGGGTGTTATAGATTTTTCGGCAGCTTTCCAGTCATTAAAGGCAAGTTCACTAAGCATAGCGCAATGCACACACAATGCGCAGCTAACCAACCCTAACGGACAATCTATACCCAATACCAACCTGCCCAACCAGATTAAGATTAATATGCAGGATGGCATCAACTATTTTAATATAACGGGCACCGACCTGAATAATGTACAGCAGTTTACCTATAACAACCAGCCAAGTGCATCTAAAATACTGGTTATAAATGTAAACGCACCAGGTACTTTTAACTGGAAAGTCTGGAACCAGGCAGGTGTCGGCTTCCAGAACTGCCCTTATATACTGTATAATTTTTACAATACAACCCAGCTTAATATTACCGGCAACAGCACGATAGAGGGTACTGTGTTTGCCCCGTTTGCAGATGTGAACAAAACGGTTAACCAGTCTAACATTGAAGGGCAGGTAATAGCAAAATCGTTAATACATGGCGGTGGCGAAATGCACTACGCACTGTTTGCACCAACCATAAGCGGATGTGCGCCTGTTGCAGGTGTTGCACCTACAGCCGGATTCAACGTGAACCAAACGGCACAATGCTTTAACGGCAACCAGTTTACATTCAGTAATACATCAAATACAGGTACTGCGGTACAGCCGGAGGCTACTGTAACTTATGCGTGGGATTTTGGTGACGGCACCACAAGTACCGATATGAACCCTGTAAAACAATATGCAGCAGTCGGAACTTATACCGTTACACTTACTGCAACCAACACCTACGGTTCAGACACTTATTCTCAGTTTGTAACAGTAAACACTGTAGCTGCTGCCGTATTTACGCAATCGGTAACGGCCAGCGGTTCCGGCAGTATAACAAAACAGGTAACTTTAACTAATGCAGGCAGTTACAACAGCATTACCTGGTATCTTAATAATGTTGAAGCAGCACAATTTGCCAATCAGGGCTCTGCAAGCTTTACGTTTACACAGGCTGGCTATAATACAGTAAGCGTCCTTGTAATCGATGCAAACGGTTGCAGCGCAACTTACACTACCCCGGTAATTATAGAATCTGAAGATGTGAATACAGGTAACGATGGCGGCCTTGAAAGCGAAAGCCTTGGCGATGCCGTTTCTAAAAGATATGTGCAGCGCAAAATGAAGAGTGTGCCAACAGCATTAACCAAAACCGATGCTATGCTGTTTAACAAGGGCAGCATGCAGCACAGCTACTCAGCACGTTCTGCACTGGGGCAGACAATGTTAGATATGTTCCCGTCTCAGCTTGCACCGGGCAATGTGGCTCATGTTACATCGCCTACCGATATATTAGACTATACCGTTGCCCAGGAAGTACTAAGCGTTGACTTTATGCTTTCCGGCAAAACTAAGGCTGTTGTACTGGGCGTAAGGACAGAAGATAAAGTGTATAACCACACCAAAGCTTCATGCGACAGGCTTCGCGGCGCAGAGATTATGGATGTTAAAACAGTAACTATAGACGGCTACAACTTTTTAATGCAGGCCATAAAACAACGCAACGGCGTTACTGAATATGCCATATCTTTTGCGGCAGGAAAGAATAATAATGACAATTTTTACGCATTACAAACCAACTGGTTCGTAAAAGAATATACTGCTTACAATGATGTTTATAACTTCCAGGTGTGGTCAGTTACTCCTGAAAACACTGTTAAGCTGGTAAAAGACATCATTAACAACCTTAACAGCTACCTGCCTGTTCAGCAGACTGAAGTACAAAAAATGCCTGAAACTTATGCTGCAAAAGTATCGAGGGAAGGCGTTAACCTTGTGCTGAAACTAAAGAGCACAAAAGAAAACCAGAGCATAGAAGTGGCTATGGATGAGGTGTACAGCGAAACCAACGGGTTTGCGCTACGATACAACCCATTCAACTCTCAAAAAGAGCAGACAGTACAGCTTGAAGTTAAAGACGGCTATGAGTATGACGGCCTTATAAAAGTTAACGGCGCCATACAGGATGCTTTCTATCACGCTGACGGTAACTGGGGACTTGATTATGATGCTGCTTATACTACCATAAACAGCTATTTTGTTTATAATGATTTTGAGAGGGTTTATAATGAAGAAGAGCTTGCCATACACAGAAATGTGCAGTTAAAAGCACACAGCGAGTTTGATTACCTCACACTTTATAAATCATTACTGCCGGGTAACCTGCCTGCCGATTATACCGAATATGGCTACCTGTCGTTCAAAGCAAAAGGCAGCGGCCTGATGGAGCTTGGCCTTGTAAAGGCATCTGTAGAAGAATGGAAACACCAGTACAGGGCTATTATTAATGTTGGCGAAGAGGAGCAGACTTATTATGTGCCTTTTGATTTTTTTACTTCTACAAAAACAAACCAAAAAATTACCGCTGACGACCTTTCTATGCTAACTTTTACATTCTTACCGGTAAAGGCAGGCACAACCGATCTTGACCTTACCATTGAAGATGTTAAGTTTACCAAATCGGCGCCACAGGGTTATGAAGAGCTGCTTAACACTATGCAGAATGAGTTCATGGTGTACCCTAACCCATCCCGCGGCAATGTTAACTGCTTACTGTATAGTGATGTTGCCGATACCGCAACGGTAACGCTTCATGACATTACAGGTAAACTTATTTATACCGCACCTGTTAACCTTGAAGAAGGCAGGAACGAGCTTCAGTTTAACTTTGATGTGCCTACAGGCTTAATGTTCTTTAACATTACAGGTGCTAAAACTGACTACGGTACTTCTAAGATTTTATTTCAGTAGATTATGTTTTATATAAATGAAAGAGCTGCCCATTGGGCAGCTCTTTCATTTATATAATATGTCCTATTAGTAGTTAACTATACCGTTTCAGCGATAGTTTTAGATTTCTTTTCAACTTTAATATCCACTGATTTTGGGTTAATGCTTTCTGCCTGTTTATTCAGCAGGGCTATTTCTTCGCGCATCTGCTTTACGGTTTTAGTACTGCCATCATGGCTCCAGCCGGGCGGCCCGAATATATACATGAACTTATGCTTCCATTTTTTTGACCTTTTCATATCGCGCCAAATGTTGGCATATTCATGGGTTAAAACTACATAAGGATTATGTGAGCCGGGCGGTGTGGTTACACCAAATTCTATGTGCACATCTTCATCATAATCTTTCCACGTGCCAAACATCTTATCAAAAATATTAAGGAAACCACCGTGGTTTTTATCCATATATTCCAGGTTTTTTGAGTGATGTACCTGGTGCATGCGGTGTGTGTTGAATATCTTTTCTACAAAACCCAGCTTAGGCACATAAACCGAGTGGAGCTGAAACTGCCATAATGATTCTATTCCTAAACATACCAAGAGCATTTCGGGCGGAAATCCTATGGCGGGTATCCACATATAAAATAATGGCTTGTAGAATAATGTAAACCAGCCATTGCGCACCGCAGTACCTAAATTAAAATTATCTGAAGAATGGTGAACTATATGGGCAGCCCATAAAAAGCGTACCATGTGGTTTTGCCGATGAAACCAGTAATAGCTAAAGTCATCTGCAAGCTGGCACAGCAGCCACACATACCAGGCATAGCCAAACGACTCCCACCCGAAAACGTTAACCCGCACGCCATTTACCACAGGGTTAAAAAGCTCATAAACAGTTGTAAAAACTACAATAGCGGTTACTGTTTTAAGCAAAGCCGCAAGCACCGCAGAACCTGTACCTATGGCAAGGCTGGACGAAAGGTCTTTCCAGTTATAAAGGTCTTTTCGTTTGCTGAATTTGCTGTAGCTAAGTTCAAGGAGTATAAGGCCCAAAAAGCAGGGAACCCCATATACTAACGGGTTTGTGAAATCCATTAAAATACGTGATTGTTAAACAGTTAAAAAAAAGCAATTTTACTAAAGGTAACGCTTTAAAAAACGCCTCAAAAAGTTCTGAAGGCATTTAGTACAAGTTTAACGTTGTGCCGCAACAACAATCCTGATTAAAAAGAAATAAGTATTTTTACACATAATATGCAAATCAACATGAGGAAAATAGAACATATAGGCATTGCCGTAAAAAATCTTGAAGAGTCTAACCTGCTGTTTGAAAAACTGATGGGAGCCCCGTCTTATAAAACCGAAGAGGTAGCCAGCGAGGGCGTTAAGACCTCTTTTTTTATGAACGGCCCAAACAAGATTGAGCTGCTTGAAGCTACAAACCCCGATAGCCCCATTGCAAAATTTTTAGAGAAAAAGGGCGAAGGCATACACCATATTGCTTTTGATGTAGAAGATATAAATGCAGAAATAGAGCGGCTTAAAGCCGAAGGCTTTACTGTGCTTAATGAAACGCCAAAAAAAGGTGCTGATAATAAGCTCGTAGCCTTTTTGCACCCTAAAGGCACCAATGGTGTACTGGTAGAACTTTGCCAGGAAATTATATAAGCCTGTGCATTTATAATTTAAGTACCTTTGCGTTATGGAAACAAACAGGCAGAAAAAAATAGGCACCCTGCTGCAAAAGGACCTTGTGGATATCCTTCAGGGAGAGGTGCGTAAAAACAATATAAGCAACCTTATTATCTCGATATCAAAAGTAAATGTAACGTCAGACCTTTCTATTGCAAAGGTTTACCTCAGCATTTTCCCTACAGAAAAAGCAGCCGAACTGCTTAATGCCATACGCTCTAATACCCCGCTTATAAAGCATGATCTTGCGCAGCGTGTAAAGCTGCAATTGCGCAAAGTGCCCAACCTTATATTTTATATAGACGATTCCCTCGACCAGATGGAAAAACTGGACAAGGAACTTAAAGGTGAAAATAACCCTATTACCAATCCTGAACTGCTGGATCGCCGCAAAAAAATGTAACCCTCCATTTGAGCTTCCCTCTTTACATAGCCCGCCGTTATACCATAAGCAGGAGCAAGAGCTCGGCTGTAAACATTATTACGGCTATTGCAGCATTGGGTATAGTGGCCAGCACGGCAGCACTTTTTATTATCATGTCCGCCTTTAGCGGGTTGCGTGAGTTTACAATATCAATGACCAGCGATACAGACCCTTCCCTAAAGGTTTCGCCCGCGCTTGGCAAGTCATTCATAGTTTCATTAGAGGATGAAGCAAAACTAAAACAGGTAAAAGGCATTACGTCTTTTTCTAAAACTGCCGAACAACGGGTACTTTTTTATTATGAAGGCAAAGAACAGGTAGCTTTTTTAAAGGGGGTAGACAGCGTTTACCCTACAGTAAGTAACATTAAGCAACACGTGCTGGCAGGGCAATGGCTCGAACCGGGTACCAGCCAGGCTATTGTAGGCTACGGCACTATGTCTAAACTCTCAATGGGGCTGCTTGATTTTAACAGCGCTCTTGAAGTATTTGTTCCCAAACCCGGAAAAGGCCTTATAAACTCTCCTGAAGAAGGTTTTAAAAAAGCGGCATTGGTTCCTATCGGCTTTTATTCCATCAACGAAGATATAGACAGTAAGTATGTTTTTATGGATCTGGGATTGGCGCAGGAGCTCCTGCTTTTTAAGCCGAACCAGATAAGCGCGCTGGAGTTAAGCCTTACCCCTGATGCTGATGAAGATGCCGTACGCGAAGAACTTAATACTATTTTTGACAATAAGATAACCATTAAGAACAGGGCACAACTAAACGAGTCGTTATACCGCATGCTTAACGGAGAAAACCTGGTTACGTACCTCTTCTGCTCACTGGTGGTAATCATGACACTATTTTGCCTGGCAGGTGCGCTTATCATGCTGATACTGGATAAAAAGGAGAACATTAAAACCCTTTTCAGCCTGGGCACTACTGTAAACCAGCTACGCAGGATATTCCTTTTACAGGGAATATTTATCACTACAATCGGTGTAGTTATCGGCCTTGCCATAAGCATAGGCGTTGTAATGGCACAGGAACATTTTAACCTGCTTATGCTTACGCAAACACTTGCATACCCTGTAAGGTTAACGCTCAATAACATACTCATAGTTATTGCAACCATCTATATATTAGGCATATTAGCCTCATGGCTGGCGGCAACACGCATAAATGGCAAGTTACTTGAAAATTCATGATAATTTTATATTGCCTGTAATTTTTTCTTCTATATTTGCGCCATACACTTACGAATTATGATAGTATTTGCTGTCCGGATCCAATAGGGCAACTACATCCGCAAATTTTATTTAAAGGCAAAAACCCTTTTGCCCTTTGCTATTATTAATTTAATCCAACCCACATAATGACACAGGCTTTACAGGGAAAAAGCGCGCTTTCCCGATTTTTTATATTACTGAAAGAATCGCTTAAGGGCGGTAATATCGATTTTACACAAGGCAGCATCCGCAGGGCGGTGCTCCTTCTTGCAATACCCATGATGCTCGAAATGATGATGGAATCAGTTTTTGCACTGGTCGACCTTTATTTTGTAGGCCATCTGGAAAACAGCAGTTTTGCCGTACAAACGGTAGGGCTTACAGAATCTGTACTCACCATTATCTATTCTATTGCCATAGGCATGAGTATGGCGGCAACAGCCGTTGTGGCGCGCCGTATTGGCGAGAAAGACCCCGAAGCGGCATCAAGGGCAGGTATGCAGGCCATAATAGTAGCCGTTGCAGTAAACCTTGTTATAGCTGCATTTGGGTTTATATATGCTACGGATATCCTTTTATGGATGGGCTCTTCGGAAGCATCGGCGATTTACGGAACCGATTTTGTCCGTATCATGATGGGAGGCAGCTTTGTTATCATGCTGCTTTTCCTTTTCAATGGTATCTTCAGGGGTGCGGGTAACGCTGCAATAGCCATGAAAAGCCTTTGGATAGCCAATATATGCAACATCATTTTATGCCCGGCTTTTATTAACGGCTTCGGGCCTATACCGGCAATGGGACTAACAGGAGCCGCAATAGCCACTACGGTGGGGCGCGGCATTGGCGTTGCTTACCAACTGTATAACCTGTTTAACGGAAAAGGAATGCTAAAGGTGGCGCTGTCATACTTTAAGCCACAATGGGAACAGATAAAAGCGCTTGTAAAAATAGCGGCACCGGGTGTTATGCAGTTTGTAATAGCCTCGTGCAGCTGGATATTTTTAGCACAGCTTGTTGCCACAACAGGCGGCGATGAAGGCTCGGCAGGATACCAGAGCGCACTCCGTATAATGATGTTCTTTTTACTGCCGGCATGGGGGCTTAGCAATGCTGCCGCCACGCTGGTAGGGCAAAATTTGGGAGCTAAAGAAGTGCACCGCGCCGAAAGGTCGGTTTTTGTAACGGCAAAGTTTAATGTTATTTACATGGGTATCATCATGCTGGTAAGCCTTTTTGCAGCCGAGCCTATTATGTGGTTTTTTACTAACAACGCCCACGTGCATGACATAGCGGTACAGGCCATAAGGATACTGAGCAGCGGCTTTGTTTTTTATGGTGCAGGAATGGTGCTTATAAACGCCTTTAACGGCGCGGGCGATACCCGGACACCTACAAGGGTTAACTTTTTCGGATTCTGGCTTTTCCAGATACCGCTTGCCTATGTGCTTGCCAAAGTATTGGATATGGGGCCAACAGGCGTTTTTATAGCCATACCGGTGTCTGAAACCGCCATAACTATAGCCAGCATTATACTGTTTAAAAGAGGACGCTGGAAGCAGGTACAGGTATAATTATAGTTTTAATTTACCTGAAAATTAAAAAGGTGCTGTCTTAAAACAAGACAGCACCTTTTTGCTATAATAAGTTTAGCTTATTTTACAGATAATTTATGGCTGTAAACATTACCGTTACTGCCTGTTAGCTGCATAAGGTAAATACCGGCAGGTAAATTACTTATGTTAACTGTATTTTCAGATGATACTGAGAATTGCTGTTGCATAAGCAGCTTTCCGCTCAGGTCATATACTGCGGCAGCCGTAAGGTTTATATCGTTACCTGATTTTACGGTAACCACATCTGTTGCAGGGTTAGGGTAAAGGCTGAATGCAGAGCCGTCAGTTTCCGGCAAAGACATAGTACCGCCCAATATTTTATAGATATTACCGCTCACGCCTCCTGCTATATACAGTTCTCCGTTAATATCCTCCCCAAAAGTGGTAAAAAAGTTGCCCTCATAAACATCTGACCAGGTGATATCAAAGTTTTCATCTACTATACCTATCTGGTTGTTGCAATAGTCGGCAAACAGGTATTTGCCCTGCAGGGCAGGATATATATCTCCCGTATACACATAACCGCCCGTTACAGAGCAACCGTCTGTATCATCATGAAAATACTCTGCTACAGGGTTTGTGTACATTTCAACTATCGAACAGCCTTCGCTGTTATATGTCTGGCTGCCTTCAAAACAGCGCCACCCGAAGTTAAATACAGAGCCGGCAGGGTCAACTTTATTAATTTCTTCCACCTGCCCCTGGCCCACATCTGCTATCCATACCTCGCCATTATTTCTGTTGAAAGAAAATTTCCATGCGTTGCGCAACCCGTAAGCCCATATTTCGTCAGCGCCTTCTGTATCCAGAAAAGGGTTGTTCAGCGGAATAGTATAGGGCAAATCGCCATCTATATCTATACGCAGCATTTTCCCTAAAAGGGATTCTTTATTTTGTGCATAATTGTTAGGGTCACCGCCACTGCCGCCATCACCCATAGATATATACAGGTAGCCATCGGGGCCAAAACGCAGGCAGCCCCCATTGTGGTTGCTAAAAGGCTGGTCAACGGTAAGCAATACTATTGCACTCGAGGCATCTGCAACATTTTCATCTTCACTAACGGTATAGCGTGCTATAACCGTATCGCCCGATGTGTTGGTATAGTTAATAAAAAAATACCCGTTAGTGGCATAATCAGGGTGAAAGGCAAGCCCCAGCAGGCCACGTTCGCCACCCGCAGAAGCCAATAAGGAGCTTACATCAAGAAATGGTGTAGCGTTAATCGTACCATCTGCATTAAGGATTTTTATAAGCCCGCCCTGCTCTGTAACAAAGAGGCGGCTGTCGCCGGCATGCACCATTTCTGTAGGTTCTGATACACCCGAGGCAAAAAGCTCAAGGCCTACTTGTTGCCCATAGGCAAATGTGCCCGCCATCGTAAGCGCTAATAGTAATGTTTTTTTCATAGCTGATTGTTTATTAAGTTCTTATACTAAGGTAGGAATATTTTTTTATAAAGCACGCTACTGCTAAAATAAAAGCCTCCCGTTAAATATGCAGGAGGCTTTAAAAATATAAGGGTTAGTTGGTGGCTATAAATTGGCTATAACCTCGTCTTTGGGGTAACGAACTTTATAGCTTATCCGTACTTTTTTGGTTTCGCCGGGCTTCAGTTTAAGCTCCCAGGTAAGTACACCGGTTTCTTTATTAACCTGCGCACCGTCATCTTTAAGGAGTTCAATCTCTATTTTTTCATCGGTGCTTAACGGATACTGGTCTTTCAGTGTAAGGCTTACCGCATCTTTTTTGTTGTTGCGAACTGTAATATCATAAGTAAAGGTTTGCTCGCGGTAGGATGAAAGGAATTTAGTACCCGATTTATCGGCTATTTTTTCGCGAGTAACCGATATCTTTTTATCCCTGCCCATGCTAAGGCTAAGCGTATCTGTAGTCTGGTTAGGGTCTATAAACGTTTTACCGATGTACATACCCTCAAACACTATGTTTGCCTCTCCCCTAAGTAAATTGTATTGCGAATAATCGCTTAACTCTGCCAGAAGGAATGCTTCTTTTTCAAGCTTTGGCACTGCATAATGCTTGTAAGTCGCGGGTAGCTTTATTTCTTTAAGGGTAACGCTGTGCTGCCTGCCGTTAGAGAGTATATCATAGGGCACATCTATATCAAAGCTGATGCTCAGCTGGTTTTCGCTTATAGTAGTATAATTGGATACTGATGATTCCTGCAACTCTACTTTTGCTTTATCAAGGCTGGCTGCTCCCCTTATTGAAACTGTATTCATAACCGCATTACTGTTATTATAAGGTTGGTAGATTGCCCCGAACCGTAAGAACCATGCCTGCAAAAGCGGTGCAATGTTGTTTTGGTTGGGTATGCCGCTGCTAAGGGTAAGCTTTGCCTGTTTCCAGTCGATGCCTGTTTGCTGTACAACCTGTGCCTTATATACCATATTGATGGGATCGGTTGTATTTTCTGCCCGAAGTTCATAAAAGGGCGACCATGAAGCGCCGGATGTTAGGTAGCTAAGCTCTACCGGCACATTGCCTGCCACATCATTCATTACCTGTAATACCAGCTTGCCTCGGCTTGCGTTCGGTTCTTTGGTTATGTTGGTGTTGAGCCTGCTCATAAGGTTATTGAGCAAAACGGTAAGCTTTTCCTGCTTTTGTGCAAGGGTGTTTTCCTGCAGCACTATTTCTTTGCGCTTGTTGCGATGAAATTCCACCAGCTTTGCAAGCTCATCTACAGAAAGGCCTGATTCCTTGCAGGCTGCCTGCTGGTTACGGTCGAGCAGTTCAAGGGCTTTCTGTTCTGATGCGCGCTCTAAAGCAATGCGCTGTATGGCTGTTTCTAAAAGCGAAATACTATCGCGCACTTTTTTAAGTGCTGGCGAAGCGGCATCAGGCTCATTTTCTGTAATATTACCGCGGGTAAACTGTACCGAAAGTACCGTTACACTTTTTGGCGCGCCAACGCGCACAGTAGCCTCGTTAATATAATCTGCAACATTTAATATAACCAGTTCACTGGTTCCGGCAGGCAAAACGGCCTGCGCAGACTGTGTAATTTCGGCGCCGTTAAAATATACGGTAGCGGCTTTTACCTTAGCCTGGGTAAAAACCGGTTTTTGTGCAAAGGCAATACCGCTACAAAGCAGTAATGCAAAAAGTAGCTTTTTCATAAATATTGGTTTTATTTATAAAGAGCACTTTTACAGTAAAAAGGTTGGGAAAGCAGTTAACTTTTTTTAATAGGCCATATTGCCAAGGTTAAAAAAGAACTTATCTACCTCTACCGAATCCATTTGTACCGGTTCGGCTTCTTTAAGCCTAAGGCGGTTGCGGCCCGGCCCTGTAAGATATACCTGCCCATCCTGGGCTATGGTATCTTCAGGGTTAATAAGCCCCCTGCGCAGCATTATATCCATAATAAATTTATTATGGCGGGCGGCGTGTGGCTTAAGGTCGCCCTCATCATTAAACTGCCACATAAACGATTTTGGGCGCGGCACTATACTGGCAAGGTAAATACTTTCATCAAGCGAAAGCAAAAGCGGCGGCTTCTGAAAGTAATATTGTGATGCCTCGCCGATGCCATAGACATCGGGGCCCCATTCTATAATGTTGAAATATACCTCCAACATACGTTGCTTGCTTACAATGCGGTTGTTTTCCAGTATGTACACCAGCAGTATCTCCTCCAGCTTGCGCGAAAGGGTTTTCTCGCGGGTAAGAAAAGCATTCTTAACCAGCTGCATGCTGATTGTACTTGCGCCCCGAGCAAATTTTTTAGTTTTAATATTCTTGATAATCGACTGGCGGAAAGCTTCTGTAATAAAGCCGCTGTGCCTGTAAAACGAAGGGTCTTCGCTGGTAAGCACTGCATTTACAAGATAAGGGGAAATCAGCTCTAACGGAGTATAATCTGGGTTTTCTGGCCCTACAATTACTGCACGCTGCCTTACACCATTATCTATAGCGCGATACGTAAACGCACCGTTGAGCTTGGCAAGGTTAGCTTCGCCATATTTTGTGATCTTCAACCCGTTTTTCCTGAGGTTGCTGTCAAAAATAAGCTCTTTTGGCTTGTTCTTGTTATATTCAAAAACCAGGTCGTAGCTAAAGGTACCTTCGGCTTCCATTCCTTCAAAATTGGTAAACAAGCCTTTAGGCAATGACGTAATAAAATCCTGTGCCTTCATGTCGGGTATTTTAGCCTGAAGCTGATAAACCGTGTCCTGTTCTACACTGTACTTGGCAAATGGCGAAAACTTTACTTTGTTGAACTGAACTACAGAAGAACTGTCCAACGCCATAAAATCGCTTCCGAAAAGAAAATGGTAATCAAAGCGTGCACTGTCTATAACCACATCCTTTTTAGCAATTTTAGGATGGTTTACCATAAAATCCTCTACAGAGGCCACACCATCTATATGCAGCTCTCCGCCATCCATATCAATATTATCTACCTTTAGCCTTATGGCATCAAACCCCGATTTAAGGTTATACCTCGTGGTTATGTACGGTAATTCAATACGTGAGGTGTCACTGTTAAAAAAGCGAAGGTCAGCCTGGCGGTTGCGCGGGTCGGCCATGCCCTCAACATTCCATTTCTGGAGCCTGTCGCCCTCATGCACCCCAAAAACCGAGGTTAGCTGCTTGTCTTCAAGCTTTAAATTTTCGAGGTTAATACGCACTTTCCTGCCCATATCGTCAAGGCGCAGCGAAAGGTTTTGCAGCGTCATATCGGTAGGCACAAGGTTTAGCATGCGCGTTAAAAGCCTGTATGCTTTTTTTGCATAGTTTACTTTTTCGCGGGGTTCGGTTTCTTCTTTAACCTCTTTTTTAGCCGGTTTAAGAAAGGCATCAAAGTTTTTGCCTTTGTTGTTACGCACGAGCTGAATGTAGCCGTTTTTCATGTCGAGCCCACCAAGCTGAAGGTCGCCCGTAAGCAGGCGCGATACATTTATTTTTGTAGTAAGTGTTTCTATACTAAGCAGTGTGTCGGCATTGTGGGGCACAAGTGTTATACCCTGCATGGCAATACCGCTAAAACCCTCAAAACGCGCATCTTTTACGGTAAGTGTAGTGTTATAATCACGCTCCATTTTAGCGGCAGCCTTTTCGAGCGTTTGCTCTAAAATGGCATTCCTGAATATAAAGAAGCAAGCTATGCCAATCACTATCAGCCCCGCAAGGGAGCCAAGTGTTATAAAAGCTATTTTTTTTATTCTCTTTTTCTGCATTTTATCTGTAGCTGATTTTATCCGAACAGGTGGCCTGCCACATCTTCTATCTTTGCCACCAGCTTAATGTCTATCAGTGTGTCTTTTAATGAAATTTTATTGTACTTGGATACAAATATCGTAGAAAAACCTAATTTTTCGGCTTCAAGTATGCGCTGCTCTACCCTGTTAACAGGCCTTATTTCGCCCGAAAGCCCTATTTCGCCTGCAAAACAAAAGTCTTTATTTACAGGGATATCTTCGTTAGATGAAAGTATGGCGGCAACTACCGCAAGGTCTATCGCAGGGTCATCTACATTAATGCCTCCTGTAATATTAAGGAAAACGTCTTTAGCACCAAGCCGGAAGCCTGCACGCTTTTCTAATACTGCCAGTATCATGTTGAGGCGTTTGGCATTATAACCTGTTGTACTGCGCTGTGGTGTGCCATATACCGCCGAGCTTACCAATGCCTGTATTTCTACCATTAGCGGGCGCATACCCTCTAAAGTTGTGGCAATAGCGGTGCCGCTTAGTTCTTCTTCTTTGTGCGATATCAGTATTTCCGAAGGGTTTGCCACTTCGCGCAGGCCGCTGCCCAGCATTTCATAAATGCCCAGCTCGGCAGTAGAGCCAAAACGGTTTTTTAGGGAACGGAGTATGCGGTAAACGTGATTTCGGTCGCCTTCAAACTGCAAAACGGTATCTACCATGTGCTCCAGTATTTTGGGGCCAGCTATACTGCCGTCTTTTGTTATGTGCCCTATCAGTATAACGGGCACGTTGCTTTCTTTGGCAAACTTAATAAGCTCGGCGGTGGTTTCACGTATTTGCGAAATACTGCCGGCAGAAGATTCTATATAATCAGAATGCAGGGTTTGTATAGAGTCTATTATTACCACCTCGGGTGTTGTGGCTTCAATCTGCTTAAATATGTTTTGCGTTTTGGTTTCGGTAAGTATAAAGCAGTTATCGGCAGTACCCGTTATCCTTTCGGCACGCATTTTTATCTGCTTCTGGCTCTCCTCTCCCGATACATAAAGGGTGCGGTAGGGCAGTTTTAACGATATTTGCAGCAACAGGGTGCTTTTGCCTATGCCCGGCTCGCCGCCCAGCAATGTTAAAGAACCCGGTACAAGACCGCCGCCCAACACACGGTTAAGCTCGGCATCACCGGTATCCATGCGCTGTTCTGCGGCAGCGTCAATTTCATTAATCTTTAAAGGTTTTGATGCCCTTTTTGGCTCTGCCGACGAGGCGCGCCAAACGGGCTTTTCTTCTTTTTGAATCAGTTCTTCTACAATAGTATTCCACTCCCTGCACGAATTGCACTGCCCCTGCCATTTTGGGTATTGCGTGCCGCAATTCTGGCAGAAAAAAGAAGTTTTTACTTTAGCCATTTATTATTACTCCGTCAGTTTTTTTAGTGATTCTGCTTTTTCTATAATCACATCTTTGGTATAATCGCCAATAGGCTCATAGTTATATGCCTTAAGGTATGCACGCACTGCCTTGCGGGTTTCCCCTTTCATTTCATGGTGCAGCCCTTGGTAATATTCACCTATAATCATTTTAGGATAATCTTCCCTTGCCATATCGGCAAGCTCTTCAAGCTCATCATATGCCGCATTTTTCATAATGGCAGCTTCTATAGCTTTAAAATCATTGAGCCTTACTGGTATTTTTATACCTAAATCATTTTTTATGGCATCATATTTTTTCCTCAGATATTCCACATAACCGCCGGGCAGTGTCACTATCTTTTCTTCATACTCTATAGATGATATGGGCTGGTAGGCCGAAAATATAAAATAGAGTGCATCCGGGATGCCCATTACCACCAGCGAGTAATGCGATGCCCCGGCAAATTCCTCAAATTTATATTTTAAATTCTCATTTTCAGTCGCTTTCAGGTTTTCGTTAAGCGCACCTATTTTCTCTTTAATGCTTTTTACATCTCCGCTTGCAGTGGCAAGATAGTAATAAAGGGATTTCTGCGTAGTTTTAATCGCTTCTGCCACACGCGTTTCCATATCGGTAGCGAGTATCGGGCTAAAGGCTATATAGGCATTAAACACAGGTTTTTCCTTGTACAGGAAAAAGTTAAGGAAACCCGCGGTAATATTATGACCCGCCACCACCCTGAAGGGTGCCACGCGGTAGTTCTTCTCCATATAAGGTATAAGCTCATTGGCTATAAACTGGTAAAACTGGTCGCCCTGCCCCTGAGGCAGCCCTGTAGTTTGATAAACATCGGTATCCAGCTTGCGCCCTTCGGCGCCTTCGTGATTTACTCCAACAATAATTACAGGGGGCAAATCATCCCAATAGGTAGTGTAAGAAATTGTTCCTGAAAATGGGTCTAAAAGATACTCGCCATCAAGCAAAACAAGCAGCGGGTAGCTGCGCTTTACATCCTGGTCGTAAAAAGGAGGCAATACAACGTTTACCGGCCTGTTGCCAAAAAAACGCGAGGGCACATCTTCCGGAATTACCTGGGCGGGCACAGCGGAAGCCATACATAAAAAAAACAGCAATAATTTGTATTTCATGGGATTAGGACTTAATGGGAATGCCTTGCAAGGTAGCAATTATTTTTTGCCGTAAAGTAAAGGCAATGCTAAAAATGAGAGCCCTCCTAAAAAAATTATGAATACTATCTGAGAGGTCCACACTATCCATCCAAAGGCTGTACCCGCCTGCAGCGGAACACCATACAGCTCTAAAATTGTAGCCAGCACAAACGGATATACGCCAAAACCACCGTTAGTAAATGTAATGGCAAGGCTGCCAATTACAAAAGCGGTTGCAACTGCCCCCAGGCTTACACCTGAAGTTTGCGGCAACGCATATATGGTAATATAGAACATGGCAACATAGGTAGCCCAAATGTAAAGCGAATGTAGCAGGAACGGCCACTTGTTTGGCATTTTAAAAACGCTTAAAGAACCCTCTACCAGCCCGTTTACTTTTATTTTAAGCTTTGCTACCCAGCCAAGGCGGGAGTACATATAAAAGAGTATTGCAGCAATAAAAAAGATAGCGGCAATACTGCCATAAAACAAAAGCTTTTCTACAGGCACAACCTCTGTAAGGTATGCTTTAAGGGTATCAAACTGTATAATAACTGTTCCTGTTACGCAGAGTGTAAGCAATATCAAATCGACAACCCTTTCAGATATTATGGTACCAAAGCCTTTATCAAAGGGCACCCCCTGATAATTTTTAAGTACAAGTGCCCGTGATACCTCGCCAGACCTTGGTATGGTAAGGTTAAGGAAATAACCAATGCTTACCGCAAAAAAGTTGGCAGCAAAAGGTGACTGGTAGCCCATGTGCGCCAGTGTGTACTTCCACCTGTAGGCTCTTGATATATAACCTGTAAGCGCCAAAAAAAGCGATATGGCTATGTAGGTATAGTCGGCATCTTTAAAATAGCCCGCCATTTCTTCGCGTTGCTGCGGCGTAAATTGGTTGTAGCTGTATATAATTAAAAAAACTCCCAACAAAAGTGGGAGTGTAATGCTTAATATCCTGCTTAGTTTTTTGTTCAAAACCTTATGTTAATGAGTTATCCTTTTCGTTAGGGAAAACAATAGAAGGCTTAAAGGTTTTCGCCTCTTCAAACTCCAGTATCCCATAAGAAATGATAATGATGATATCCCCTTTTTGCACTTTTCTTGCGGCAGGGCCGTTCAGTGTAATTTCGCCGCTGCCCCTGTTACCTTTAATCACATAAGTTTCAAGGCGTTCGCCATTGTTGATATTAACTATCGAAACTTTTTCTCCTTCAATAATATTAGCTGCATCCATCAGTGCCTCATCAATGGTAATGCTGCCTATATAGTTTAAATCGGCTCCAGTCACCGTTACCCGGTGTATCTTGGATTTTACAACTTGAATTTGCATGGCGCAAAGGTAATCAATTTAATGAAATATTGTCTATTAACCTCACATTGCTTAACATAACCGCAATAAAGCCGCGGTATTTTTTATTTTCTTTTACAGTTGCCGGCACCAGGGTATCTTCGTCGGCTATTTCAAAGTATTCAAGCTCAAACTCCGGGTGCTGCGCAAAAGCCTGCCCCACATAGTTTTTTACCTGCACAACATCCTCATTCTTAAACTTTTCCTTTGCTTCGTTAAGCACTTTATATATTAATGCTGCCTTTTCCCTGTCCTGCTCAGATAGCCTTTGGTTGCGAGAGCTCATGGCAAGGCCGTTTTGTTCGCGGGTTATGGGGCAGCCAATAACCTGTACCGGCATGTTTTGTTTCTCTACCAGCTTTTTAACTATCTGCAGTTGCTGAAAGTCCTTTTCGCCAAAATAGGCACGGGTGGGCTTTACATATTCAAACAGTTTTTTAACTATTGTGCCCACACCGTCAAAATGCCCGGGGCGGTGGCTGCCTTCCATCTGGTGCTCCAGCCCGTCAAAAGAAAACGATGCCGACTGTGTGTTGCCGCCATACATTTCATCTACCGAAGGGGTAAACACAATAATATCAGGGCTAACGGTGGCAATCTGTTTGATGTCGGCCTCAACAGTCCGCGGATACTTTTCAAGGTCCTCTGGGTTATTAAATTGTGTGGGGTTTACAAAAATGCTGATAACGGTAACGTTGTTGGCATCAACCGATTGCTTTAAAAGCGAGAGGTGGCCATTGTGCAACGCCCCCATTGTAGGGACAAAGCCAATTGAAGAACCATTGCTGATATAAGGTGCCAGGTGCGCCTCCAGATCGGCTTTATAATTGAAAATGAGCATTAAGTTTAAATTAAAAAACGGTGCTAAATTAATTATTTAGTTATAAACTGGCTAAAAATGTTTAATTTTGCATGCTTTAAGACCCAATTAAAAAAAATAATTTTTGAAGATGGAGGATAAGAGGATATTATATGTATCATCTGAAGTAGTGCCTTATTTGGCTGAGAATGAAGTTTCGTTGATGTCGTATGAAGTACCAAAAATGATTAATGACCAGGGCGGGCAAATCAGGATTTTTATGCCGCGCTATGGTAACATTAACGAGAGGAGGCACCAATTGCATGAGGTTATCCGCCTATCCGGTATGAACTTAGTGGTTAACGATATGGATATGCCGCTGATTATTAAGGTGGCTTCTATACCCAAAGAAAGGATACAGGTTTACTTTATAGACAACGACGAGTACTTTAAGCGTAAGGCTACCTTTACAGATGAAGACGGGGTTTTATATCCTGACAATGACGAAAGGGCCATATTTTTTGCCAAAGGTGTGGTAGAAACGGTTAAAAAGCTTAACTGGGTTCCGGATATTATACACGTGCATGGATGGATGGCCGGCATGCTGCCTGTATATATGAAGCATTATTATAAGAATGAGGCTCTTTTTGCCGATACAAAGATTGTAACATCTGTTTATAACCAGTCTTTTGACGGTAACCTGAATGAGGATATGCTTAAAAAAGTACTATTTGACGGTGTGCCGGAGCAAGATGTAAAAATGCTTGCAGAGCCTAATTACAATAATATAGTTAAAGCCTCTATAGCACACTCTGACGCTGTTATTATTTCATCAGATAACCTTTCTGCAGAATTGCAGGCAGCTGTAGAAGAATCAGGAAAGCCTTTCCTTCCGTACGTTTCTAAAGATAAATTTGCTGAAGCATATACTAATTTCTACAGAAATCAGGTTTTATAGTAAACTTTTTAAAAAAACCTATGACAAATTCTTTTTTCAGGACATTACTTTTTGCTCTAAGTATTGCTTTTTTTGCTTCATGCGATTATGAATATAACGACCTGGGGTCAGATATTATAGATGACGACATACACCACAACATGCTGCGTTATGAGGCAAGCGTGGCAGCATATGATGCTGCAACCGGCGCAGTGCAGGCCAATAACCTGCCTATAAACTCGCTTGGTGTGTATGATAACCCTGTGTTTGGCAAAACAGTTGCACACTATGTTACCCAGGTGCAGCTTGCAAGCGCAAACCCAACATTAACTAACCCGGTTATAGATTCGGTTTACCTTTATGTGCCTTACTTCAGCAGGTACGAAAGTACAGACGAGGATGGCAATAACACCTATTCGCTGGATTCTATATACGGAAACCCTGAAGCCCGCATAAGGCTTAGTGTTTATGAAAACAAATACTATTTACGTACTACAGACCCGGGTTCGGGCGATGCATCTGTACAGAAATATTACTCTGATGAAAGATCGCTTGTAGAAAACAACAGGGGAACTTTAAGGCTGAATGACGGGCCAGTAGCACAAAATGACGAATTTTTCTTCAGCAATGCCGAAATAGACCGTACATATCAGGAAGGCACAGAAACCAAAACGGCAGAAACTTTTCAGCCGGGCATGTTCTTATACCTTAACAAAGAATTTTTCCAGCAAAAAATATTAGACGCTGCAAGCGGCAACCTGTTAAACAACAATGTTTTTGTAGAATATTTCAGGGGGCTGTACTTTAACGTAGAGCAGATAGGCGACCAACAGGTAATGGCTATGCCACGTTTTGACCAAGGTAAAATAACCATAAAATACACCGACAACAAGCTTGACACAGAAGGCAACCCTACTAACGAAACCGAAAAGAAAACCTTAACGCTTAACCTTACGGGCAACAGCATCAACTTTTTCGATAATACGTATACCGATGCCTTTACCACGGCTATAACCCAAAATGACGATGCAAGTGGCGATGAGCGCCTTTATATTAAAGGCGGTGCAGGAGCTATGGCGGTGATAGATGTGTTAAGCCAGGAAGATATTGACCTGCTAAGGCAGGAGAGGGTGCTTATAAACGAGGCTAACCTTACTTTTTATGTAGATAAGCAGGCTATGGCCAATGCAAAAGAACCCATGCGAGTATATCTGTATGACCTTAAGAACAAAAGGCCGTTATATGACTACAGTATAGATAATACCAGCAATAATGCCTACCCTAAATATGGCAAATTTGTACATGGTGGCTTACTGAGCTATGATACAGACGGGCGCGGGCTTGGCTATAAAGTGCGCATTACCAACCACATCAATAATATTATCAATAAAGACTCCACTAACGTTAAGCTTGGTCTTGTGGTAACCGAAAATATCAACGTTACCAGCAATGCTTCGTTAAAAACACCATTTACTGCCGGCACTACCGAGGTTAAAACGGTACCGGTATCATCTGCTACGCATCCGTTTGGCACAGTGCTTTACGGCAGCAACAACAGTGTTCCTGAAGTGAAACGCCTTAAACTTGAAATATTTTATACTAAACCAAATTAATTATTAATCTATGTGTGGAATTGTTGGTTACATTGGGCACAGGGAAGCATACCCCGTTATAATAAAAGGGCTTAAAAGGCTCGAATACAGAGGGTATGACAGTGCAGGTGTTGTTCTTTTTGACGGCAACGACCTAAAGCTTTCCAAAACGAAGGGTAAGGTTTCAGACCTTGAAGCCAGGGCACAGGAAGAGATTTCTCTTACAGGCAATATAGGTATAGGGCATACACGCTGGGCAACCCATGGTGTTCCAAACGATGTTAACTCACATCCGCACTTTTCTAATTCAGGCAATCTTGTAATTGTTCATAACGGTATCATAGAAAACTATGAGCCGCTTAAAAAAGAACTTAAAAGCAGGGGCTATACTTTTAAATCGGATACCGATACTGAAGTTCTTGTTAACCTGATTGAAGATGTTAAGAAAAAAGATAACCTAAAGCTTGGCAAAGCAGTTCAGATAGCCCTTAACCAGGTTGTAGGCGCTTATGCCATTGCTGTTTTTGATAAAGAAAGGCCAAACGAAATTATAGCGGCGCGCCTTGGCAGCCCGCTTGCAATTGGCATAGGTAAAGATGAGTTCTTTGTAGCTTCAGATGCCTCTCCGTTTATAGAATATACATCTAATGCTATATATCTTGAGGATGAGGAAATGGCTATTATACGCCTGCACAAGCCGATGAAAATCCGTAAAATTAAAGATGACTCTTTAGTTGACCCTTATGTTCAGGAATTGCAGATGAACCTTGAGCAGATAGAAAAAAATGGTTATGACCACTTTATGCTTAAGGAGATATATGAGCAGCCGGCTGTAATTAAAGATACTTACAGAGGAAGGCTTCATGCCAATGAAGGGCTTATAAAGATGGCCGGCATTGAAGACAACCTGCAAAAGTTCCTTAACGCCGACAGGATCCTTATTGTGGCATGTGGTACCTCATGGCATGCGGGCCTTGTGGCAGAATATATATTTGAAGAATTTACACGTATACCTGTAGAGGTAGAGTATGCTTCAGAATTCCGTTACAGGAACCCGATTATCAATGCTAATGATGTGGTAATAGCCATATCACAATCCGGCGAAACTGCCGATACCCTTGCTGCAATTAAGCTGGCAAAAGAGCATGGTGCGTTTGTATTTGGTGTTTGTAACGTGGTAGGCTCATCTATTTCACGCGAAACGCATGCAGGTGCTTACACGCACGCAGGCCCGGAAATTGGTGTGGCATCAACAAAAGCATTTACTACGCAAATAACCGTATTAACACTTATTGCGCTAAGGCTTGCCAGTGCAAAAGGAACGCTTTCTAATTCTGCTTACCACAGGTATTTACAGGAACTGGAAATCATGCCTGAAAAAGTAGCGGAAGCGCTTGAAGTAAATGATAAAGTTCAGGCTATTGCCGAAATTTATAAAGATGCGCCTAATTGCCTTTACCTGGGCAGGGGTTATAACTTCCCTGTAGCGCTGGAAGGGGCACTTAAGCTAAAAGAGATTTCATACATTCACGCAGAAGGCTACCCTGCCGCAGAAATGAAGCACGGCCCAATTGCCCTTATAGATGAGCAAATGCCGGTTGTGGTTATTGCACAAAAGCAGGAGCACTATGATAAAATTGTAAGTAACATACAGGAAATAAAATCGCGAAGCGGTAAAATTATAGCTGTGGTTACCAGTGGCGACACCCAGGTTAGGGAGCTTGCCGACCACGTTATAGAGATACCAAGCACTGTAGATGCATTATCTCCGCTGTTAACCACCATACCGCTACAGCTTTTAAGCTACCATATTGCGGTTATGAGGGGCTGTAATGTAGACCAGCCGCGTAACCTTGCCAAATCGGTAACAGTAGAATAAACAAATAGATATTTTATACAGCAACCCGCAGCAAAACTGCGGGTTGTTTGCGTAATAAAAAAAGGCATTCTGAGGTTGTACCTTAAGAATGCCTTTTAAACACCAAAAACAAAAAATTTAACTAACCTTGTAATCCTTTTGTGTGCTAAACAAAATTCAAGATAATAACGCGGTGGATGGGGGCTAAATTGCCTTTCCAATTCATAATAATATGTTAATATTTTATAAGTAAGAAACAGAGAAATAGTACCTTCAGTTACGCTAAAGAAAACGTTTGCTTTTGGCACATGCTGCAATTTTTGAGTACTTTTGACATTCTTAACGCTAAATGAAATGAACGAAACTCCAAAGTTCGCCGTTATAGGCGGCGGAAGCTGGGCTACTGCTATTGCTAAGATGCTTTGCGTAAACGTACCTGAAATAGCCTGGTACATGCGTAACACCTATGCAATAGAACACCTTAAACTGCAAAAGCATAACCCTAATTACCTGAGTTCGGTAGAATTTGATACTAAAAAGCTTAGGCTTACCAATGATATAAATGAAGCGGTAGCATATGCCGACTACATTATTTTTGCCATACCCTCTGCCTTTTTAAGCTCGGAACTTGAAAACCTAACCGAAAGCCTTAATGGGAAAGTAATATTTTCGGCAATAAAAGGTATCGTGCCCGAAACCAGCCTGATAGTGGGTGAACATTTTCACCGCAAATATGACATACCGTATGAAAATATCGGTGTTATAACCGGGCCATGCCATGCCGAAGAAGTGGCTCTGGAGCGCCTTTCTTACCTTACCATAGCCTGTGGCGACCAAAAGAAAGCCAAGATAATGGGCAAACACCTTAACAGCCATTACATCAATACTAAAATATCAGATGATATTGTAGGTACCGAATATGCCGCCATGCTTAAGAATATTTATGCCATTGCAGCCGGTATTGCACATGGGCTTGGTTACGGAGATAACTTCCAGGCACTGCTGATGAGCAATGCCATCCGTGAGATGAAGAAGTTTATACGCAAGGTGCACAAAATGAAACGAAACATTAACAATTCTGCCTACCTGGGAGACCTTTTGGTAACAGGATATTCTGTATTTTCGCGTAACCGAATGTTTGGCAACATGATAGGCAAAGGCTATACGGTAAAATCGGCAATGATGGAAATGAGCATGGTAGCCGAAGGGTACTATGCAACCAAAAGTGCTTATACCCTAAACAGTGAGTATAAAGCAAAAACGCCGATTATTGATGCCGTTTACAGCATTTTATACGAAGGTAAAGATGCCAAGAGCGTATTCAGGAAACTAACGGAAAAACTCGATTAATACAGCCCACGATATGGACCACCTGATAGACCACCCCGGCATTATTGCCGTATTCTCTATAGTAGTTATTATTATGCTCCTGCTGGACCTTGGTGTGTTTAACAAAAACAGCCACGTGGTTAGCAACCGCGAAGCACTTATATGGTCGGTTGTATGGATCTCGCTTTCCATGATATTCAGCGGCGTGATATACTATCTTGTAGGCTGGGAGTCCTTTACCCAGTTCCAGAGTGCCTACTGGATAGAAAAGGCATTATCGGTAGACAACCTGTTTGTATTTATACTGGTCTTCGATTTCTTTAATGTGCCTAAATACCTGCACCACAAAGTGCTATTTTGGGGTATTATTGGTGCACTTGTATTCAGGGCGATATTTATATTTACAGGTGTTGAGCTTATCAATATGACTTACCTGCCCGAAATGACCATTTTCGGAATGGATGTAGAGATTAATGCCGTACTTACCATATTTGGTGTTTTCCTGCTGTTTGCGGGCATAAAATCATGGTCGGCACACGAAGACCCGGATGAAGACAAAGACTTCTATAAAAGCCCCGGAGCGCGTTTTATATACAAGCTTTTCCCCGTTACAAAAAACTTTGAGGGCGACCGCTTCTTTATTTTTGAGAACGGCAAGCGCATAGCCACTCCCCTGCTGGTGGTGGTAGCGGTTATAGAATTTACCGACCTTATTTTTGCGGTTGACTCTATACCTGCCATTTTTGCCATAGCACCCGATGACCCTTTCATACTTTATACATCAAACATATTTGCAATACTTGGATTAAGGGCACTTTACTTTTTGCTGGCTAACTTTATGCACATGTTCAGCAGGCTGCATTATGGCCTTGCCATAATCCTGTCGTTTATCGGGGTAAAAATGCTTATAGGGCCGTTCTACCACATTTCCTCTCCGGTATCGCTGGCGGTTGTAGGCGGTATCCTTATTGTATCGGTAATAACCTCATTTATGTTCCCTGTAAAAGAGAAGGAATAGCTTTAAGAAGCTTTAATCAAACAACATATAACAAAAACAGCGGGCAAAAATTGCCCGCTGTTTTTGTATTGCTTATTGACAGAATGTATCCGTTAAGGCTTCTGCCTTTCGGTTTCATCATCATTATCGGTATAAGAATCCGGTTCCGGCTTGGGCTTGGTTGTAAGCACCCTGTAAAAGAAATATACCATAAAGCAGGTAACTATACCCTGCGCAACCACCATAGTTATAATCGCTTCTGTTTTCATGAATGTACCCTCCCTTCTTTTCTTCTTTTAATAAATGCCCTGTACACCACTATGCAGATAAATGCAAACAGCGATACAAGTAACAGGCGCCCTAATGTTTTATAAAATACGTTATTTGTAAATTCGCCTTCGGCAATTTTATCGCCGGGTTTTACGGTTTGGCCTACGGCTACAACCGGGCTTTGCCCCTGCTTAAAGCCATAAGACTTATAATCGGTAAACGTTTGCACCTCTACCTTGTCAAGCTTTTTATTAAATACCTTTTTCTCGTTCTGGAAAGACATCTTCACAAAATCTGTCGAAACCGAATCTACCACGCCTGCCTTTGTTCCTGCGGCATCAAAGTTTTCAGCATAATAAGCATCGGCAAACCATTCCTTATTCTTGGTATCGTCGTTAGATAGTTTGGCTACCATATCGGGCACACTGGCAAAAAGCACCCAGCCCAGTAATAATGGTGTTACTATCAAAATTACATATTTAAAGAACACCGGCACTTTAATATCGGCACCCATGTTTATTTCTGCCCAGCCTTTGTTTATGCCGAATATCCAGGCAAACAATACTGTTTCTAAAAAGGCAAATACCACAAGGCTTACAGTACCCGCCCAGTAGTCATATTCGTCGAAAACGCCCTGGTTGAAAAAGAACACTGTAGGCAAACCCATTAAGAGGGCGATAAGCCCGAAAGACCATGCGCCTTTTTTGCCGCTCCAGTTAAACTCGTCGCGCATAAAGCCCATCCACGGCGTACCCATTGCAAGTGATGATGTAATACCCGCAAAGAACAGCAAGCCAAACCAAAAAAGCCCCGCAAATATGGCCAGCACTTCGCCCCATTGCTGGAACAGGTAAGGCATTGTCTGGAAAGCCATACCAAAGCCTGCATTCTGCAATACCCAGTCAAGCCCCAGGTAACCGGCAGCAATTGGTATTACAATAAGGCTGCCCAGTACTACTTCTACAAACTCGTTCATAAACCCGGCAGAAACCGCATTAAGCGCGACATCATCCTTAGATTTCATGTAGGCAGCATAACAGTGTATGGTACCCATACCTACAGAGAGCGTAAAGAATATTTGCCCTGCAGCGGCAAGCCAGACTGATGGATTGGTTAATGAATCGAACTGCGGCGTCCAGAGGAAGTTAAGCCCGTCCCACGCATTAGCTTCAGGAAACAGGTCCGAAGCGCCGTCTGTGCCCAGTGTTAAGCCTTTAAAGGCAAGTATAGCGCCGAAAATTATTAAAAGCGGCATACCGATTTTTGCCACTTTTTCTATACCGCCAAGCCCTTTAGAAAGTATATAGGTATTAAGCAGCAAACAGGCAATATAGAATATAACCGCCTCATACGGTATGCCTGTTGTGCTTACGCCGATAGTTGTATAATCGCTGAAAAAGCCTGCCACTTGCGACTGGTCCATCCCGCTGAAGGTACCTGCTACAGAGTGGTACACATAGCTCATTGTCCATGATTCGATATAGCAATAGTATGAAGCTACCGCAATATTGGTAAAAATACCAAAAACACCTATGTACTTCCAGATACGGCCTTTAGCCATAGTATCCAGGATGTAAGGCGTGCTGTGGTTGCCATACCTGCCCCCGTAACGGCCTGTAGACCATTCTATAAACAGTAACGGGATGCCCATTACCACAAAGCATACCAGATAAGGGATTATAAATGTACCGCCGCCGTTTTGCACTGCCTGAACCGGAAACCTGAGGAAGTTACCTAACCCGACTGCATTACCGGCCATGGCGAGGATAAGCCCCACCCGCGACCCCCACGACTCTGCTTTTGCTGACATAAAGGATGTTGTTTATTGGTTGAAACAGCCGTAAAGATAGAAAAAGTAATAGAAAAACAACCAAAAGCAAAAATTTAACCTGACAAAGCTAAACATCCGTACAGCTTTTTAACTATTTGCATGCAGTAACTTCATTTTAAGGACTTAAAACACCAATTGCGCCTTTACCTGATTTGGCTTACTTTTGCCTGTATGAAAACAGGGCTTTACTTCGGCACGTTTAACCCGGTACACATCGGGCACCTTATTATTGCCAACCACATGGCAGAATTTTCGGGGCTGGACCAGGTATGGATGGTGGTTACGCCACACAACCCCCACAAAAAGAAAAGCTCTTTGCTGGATGATTACCACCGACTGCAAATGGTGCACCTTGCCACAGAAGATTATGATAAAATACGCCCCAGCGACATTGAGTTTAAGCTGCCACAGCCCAATTATACTGTTAACACGCTGGCACACTTACAGGAAAAGTTCCCCATGCATGAGTTTTCGCTGATTATGGGCGAAGATAACCTGAACTCGCTGCACAAATGGAAAAACTATGAGGTGCTGCTGCAAAACCATGATATTTATGTGTACCCGCGCATAAATAATGAAACTGCCGAGCCCGGACTGCTTGCCCACCCGCGTGTGCACCGCATAGATGCCCCGGTTATAGAAATATCGTCAACGTTTATACGCAACAGCATTAAGCAGGGCAAAAATGTAAGGCCGCTGCTGCCCCAAAAGGTTTGGGAATATACAGAGCATAACCTGTTTTATAAAAAGTAACCCGCACCAATGTGCGGGTTTTTTGTTATGTTAATTTTTTTGTTAAATTTATCCAAATCTTTCCAATATGAATGAAATTAGCATTGAACATTTAGCCTATCTTCTTAAACAGGCAAAAGATAATAACCAACCACAACCCATCTTTTTTTTAGGCGCGGGGGCTTCCTCCACAGGTGACATACCATTAGCAGGCAAAATTGTTGAAAATATACTTGATGAGTACAAAGACAGTCCATTTATTAAAAGTTTACCTATTGAAGATAGAACCTACCCAAAATTAATGAATTGCCTTTTACCTGCACAAAGGGACGAACTATTAAAGAGCTATATCAAAAAAGCTAAAATAAATGTTACACATATTTATTTAGCACAGCTATTAAACGAAGGATATGTAGACTATATTTTGACCGTAAATTTTGATAATTTGATGCTTAGAGCATTAGCATTATATAACATATTTCCTGCCACATATGATATGGCAATATTGAAAGACTTAACCACAACTACTTTTAAAGAACGATCTGTAGTTTATCTGCACGGTCAAAATCATGGATTATGGTTATTGAACACACAGCAAGAAATGGATAAAGTAAAAACAATTGTGCCCAGAATATTTGACTCTATAAAAAATGGAAGGCCATGGGTATTTATAGGGTATAGTGCTGAAGATCCTATATTTGAGCACATAAAAAATCTTGGCCGTTTTGATAATGGATTGTATTGGGTAAGCTATAACAATCATCATCCTAGCGATAAAGTTCAAAAGTTTCTTTCCAATGCAAATACTAATGCTTTCCTGATCAAAGGGTATGATGCAGATTCTTTTATGTTAAAATTAAATTCTGAATTGAAATTGCCACAACCTAGTATTGTAGATAAGCCATTTACTGCCCTTAAAGAAATGCTTAATGAAATTGTTGATATTGATGATAAAGAACATTTTAAAGGTGTAAAAGAGCGGTTGAAAATTTCGAAAGAACAGGTAAGCGAAGCAATACAACAATTTGAGGCAGGAAATATTGTGCCTGATGAAGACTCTAAAAATGAAACACAAATCAACCTCTTGAAAAAGGAAATAATAAACCTGATAATTAATGAAGGTTATGACGAAAAAGTGATTTCAGAACTAGAAAGAAAAGCAAAAGATATAAATGACGAAGAAGTTAATAGTTTGCTTTACTCGCTTTACTCAGACTGGGGAATCGATATATCAGAATCAGCAAAAACTAAAACAGGGGAAGAAGCGGAACAATTATATCTTGAAGCTTTAAAAAAATACCAAAAAGCAATTGATACAAATCCAGACAACCATGAAGTATATAATAACTGGGGAGTTGGTCTAGCAGAATTAGCAAAAATCAAAACAGAGGAAGAAGCGGAACAATTATATCTTGAAGCTTTAAAAAAATACCAAAAAGCAATT
>NZ_JAMWYY010000035.1:0-3280 GCF_024305175.1 Flavobacterium sp. | reverse complement strand
AGACAACCATGAAGTATATAATAACTGGGGAGTTGGTCTAGCAGAATTAGCAAAATCCAAGACAGGGGAAGAAGCTGAGCAACTGTACCTTGAAAGTTTAACAAAATACCAAAAAGCAACTGATATAAATCCCGATATGCATGAAGCATACAATAACTGGGGAAATGGTCTAGCAGAATTAGCAAAATCCAAGACAGGGGAAGAAGTTGAGCAACTGTACCTTGAAGCTTTTACAAAATACCAAAAAGCAACTGATATAAATCCCGAAATGCATGCAGCATATTATAATTGGGGTAATAATTTAGTTGAATTAGCAAGGACCAAAAGTGGGAAAGAAGCGGAACAATTATACCTTGATGCTTTTACAAAACACCAAAAAGCTACTGATATAAAACCTGATAAACATAATTCATATCATAATTGGGGAGTTAGCTTAACGGAACTAGCAAAAACCAAAACTGGGAAAGAAGCGGAACAATTATCTCAACATGCAGTCGAAATATTTAAAAAAGGTATAGAAGTAGGAGGAGGACACTATAATTTAGCTTGTTTGTATGCTTCAAAAAATTATAAAAAGGAAGCTCTACATCATTTAGATATAAGTTTACAAAATGATGAGATTCCTACTCTGTTTGTTAAAGAAGATGAAGATTGGGAGGTATTTTTGAGGGATGACGATTTTAATATACTTTTAAATAAATATGAGAAGTAGAGTGTGTAAATCATTAAAGTTATCCTCAACTGCACCACTTCTAAAATAACAATATCGTAGCGGATTTATACTAATCCGCTTTTTTATTAAAAAAAATGCAAAATTAAAATTGCATAAATCCCGAATAAAAAACTATCTTTGCGCTCGAAAAAAAGATACTTTTTCAAGTAAATAAATAGCTGTTAAATAAATACATAAGCAATGTCTAAAGGAACAGGAAAAGTTGCACAGATTATCGGGCCGGTGGTAGACGTAGTGTTTAACACACAAAACGCTGAGCTTCCTAAGATCTACGATTCATTGGAGATCACAAAAAATGATGGCACTAAGTTAGTGCTTGAGGTACAATCGCACATAGGTGAAAACACTGTGCGCACCATCTCTATGGACTCTACTGACGGTTTGAGCAGGGGCCAGGAAGTGGTTGCTACCGGGGCGCCTATCCAGATGCCGATTGGTAACGATATTTACGGACGTTTGTTTAATGTAGTAGGCGACGCTATTGACGGACTTGGCGACCTGCCAAAAGCAGGCGAAAGCGGTTTACCAATTCACCGCCAGGCTCCCAAATTTGAAGACCTTTCTACCTCTTCGGAAGTACTTTTTACAGGTATCAAAGTAATCGACCTTATTGAGCCTTATGCAAAAGGTGGTAAAATTGGTCTTTTTGGTGGTGCCGGTGTTGGTAAAACAGTACTTATCCAGGAGCTTATCAATAACATTGCAAAAGGCCACGGTGGTCTTTCGGTATTTGCCGGTGTGGGCGAGCGCACCCGTGAGGGTAACGACCTTATGCGCGAGATGCTTGAATCGGGCATTATTAAGTATGGCGACGACTTTATGCACTCTATGGAGGCAGGAGGCTGGGACCTTTCTAAAGTTGACAAAAACCTGATGAGGGAAAGTAAAGCTACCTTTGTGTTCGGACAGATGAACGAACCACCGGGAGCACGTGCACGTGTGGCACTTTCAGGTCTTACCATTGCCGAGTACTTTCGTGACGGGGCAGGTGAAAGCCAGGGTAAAGACGTACTTTTCTTCGTAGATAACATATTCCGTTTTACACAGGCGGGTTCAGAGGTATCGGCACTTCTTGGCCGTATGCCTTCTGCGGTAGGTTACCAGCCAACTCTTGCAACAGAGATGGGTGCCATGCAGGAGCGTATTACCTCTACTAAAAAAGGATCTATTACATCTGTACAGGCAGTATATGTACCTGCGGATGACTTAACTGACCCGGCTCCGGCTACAACATTTGCCCACCTTGATGCAACAACGGTACTTAGCCGTAAAATTGCCGAGCTTGGTATTTACCCTGCGGTAGACCCATTGGATTCTACTTCAAGGATACTTACCCCGCAAATTTTGGGTAACGAGCACTATGACTGTGCACAAAGGGTAAAAGAAATTCTACAAAAATACAAGCAGCTACAGGATATCATTGCCATTCTTGGTATGGAAGAACTTAGCGAGGAAGACAAACTGTCTGTAAGCCGCGCACGCCGCGTTCAGCGTTTCCTTTCTCAGCCGTTCCACGTAGCAGAGCAGTTTACAGGTATACCGGGTGTACTTGTAGATATTAAAGACACCATTAAAGGATTTAACATGATCATAGACGGTGAGCTTGACCATCTGCCGGAAGCAGCCTTTAACCTTAAAGGTACCATAGAGGATGTAATTGAGGCAGGACAAAAAATGCTTGCAGAGGCATAGTAAGCCGTTTAGCTTACAGCTTTAAGCAAACAGCGCAAAATAAAGCTGTTAACCGTTAACTTATAACTGAAGTTATGTTATTAGAAATAGTATCACCGGAAGGGCATTTATTTAAAGGCGAGGTTACATCGGTAACTGTGCCGGGTATAAATGGCGAATTCCAGATGTTAAACCACCACGCCAATATAGTATCTGTACTGGCTGCGGGCGACGTTAAAATAGCGGTTGGCACCCTGAATGCCGCCGCAGAATATTCGCCAAAGTTTACCCGTAACGAAAAAGAAGGCAAGCTTGTTTTACCTATTAAGTCGGGCACTTTGGAAATGAAAGACAACAGGATTATTATTTTGGTTGATTAATTCGTTCATAATTCTATTAAAAACCCTTTCTGTACAGAGAGGGTTTTTTTATGATTCTAATCTCTCTTTTTCAAACAAGAGAGATTGTAAATAAAAATTATGACCATCATCAGTAAAAGAAAAAACACCCGTAACACTAACCACAATTTTAAATTTACGCAGTGCTATAAGTGCTATAATAATTTCACCATCAGTTGTTGGCACATTTTCGATTATCTTTTTTCCATGATAAATTAGAAACTCAAAAAGATTATACCTTTTCATTTTAACAATTACCGTTTCACTCTCAAGCAATTTCTTTAATTGATTAAAATTTAAATTATTATATAAAAGATCTTTACCTGAATTATTCATGAGCAATTGCTGTCTTAAATCAGCATTTTCTTTGGTAAGTCTTGCGATCTCTTCTGCTAATAAATTAGTATCTATAGAATTATCCCCTCTAATCCAACCTATTAAATTTTTTGTGTAACTAAAATCAGATAGTGTCTCATGA
>NZ_JAMWYY010000034.1 GCF_024305175.1 Flavobacterium sp. | reverse complement strand
GGTTTACAACAGTATTTGGTACTTTTATTTCTGGCAGGGCCGCCCCGGTAGGTGTTACCAGCTTTATGCCCACATCGCTGATTACCGATTTATATACCATAATTTTAACGATAGCATTATCAGCAGTTAAAACAAAATCTGCCATTCCGTTATCATGAGATGTTTCGCATCCTGCCCATGGCATACCTGTTGCCAGTACCGTATATTTTGCAACCGTAGCCGATGTATTGATTCCGGTCATGCTTGGGTTAGCTACATATTCCAGTGCCGGGTTGGTGTCATTTTCAAATATGTTCCAAGTGTAATCCAAACCTGCTCCCCCGGTTTCAAAATTAATGTTTTCCTGCGCACGGGTGTTTAATGCAAACCCGATAACAAGTGCAGCAAAGTAAATTTTTTTCATAATTATCTGTTTTATTGTTTGTGTTAAACTACAATAAATTCATCAACACTGTTAAAAGTGTGATGATATAATAACTATACATTTAAAACATTAAAATTACTTTGATGTTGTGGTGCTTAAGTCCTTTAAATGTGCGGAGTTTGCTGAATTTGCTTAACCGTGAAAATTGTAATTACAACGTTGTTGTTGTGGTGATGTTGAGGTAAAACATTATATTTTACGTTCTATTACATAATTTACCATAAGTGTTAAAGCATCTTTATATTCGGATGAAGGATAATCCGAAAGTAAAAGCAGCGCTTCTTCACGAAACTCAGCCATTTTTTGTTCAGCATAAGTAAGACCGCCCGTCTTTTTTACAAAAGCAATTACTTCTTTCACCCGCTTTTTATCCTTATTATGATTCTTAACCGAATTAATAAGCCACTTTTTTTCTTCTTTTGAGCACTTGTTAAGCGTATAGATAAGCGGCAAAGTCATCTTTTGCTCTTTGATATCAATGCCTGTGGGCTTACCAATAGAATCTTCTGTGTAATCAAAGAGGTCGTCCTTAATCTGGAAAGCCATTCCTATTAGCTCTCCAAACTTGCGCATCTTTTCAGTATGGTCGCCTTCGGGATTTACCGAGCATGCTCCTAAAGCGCAGCATGCAGCAATAAGAGTAGCGGTCTTCTGCCTTATAATTTCATAGTAAATATCTTCGGTAATATCCAGCCTTCGGGCTTTCTCTATCTGCAATAGCTCACCCTCGCTCATTTCCCTTACCGCTACAGATATAATACGCAACAAGTCGAAATCATCATTGTCTATAGAAAGAAGTAAACCCTTGCTTAGCAGGTAGTCGCCCACCAGCACGGCTATTTTGTTTTTCCATAAAGCATTTATAGAGAAAAAGCCCCTGCGTCTGTTGCTGTCGTCTACCACATCATCATGCACCAGGGTGGCGGTGTGTATAAGTTCTATTACAGAGGCACCACGGTAGGTGCGCTCGTTAACCGTGCCATTACTTACCATTTTTGCCGTAAGGAAAACGAACATAGGGCGCATTTGCTTACCCTTGCGGTTTACAATGTAGTAGGTAATACGGTTAAGCAATGCCACTTTAGAGGACATTGATTCATGAAACTTTTTCTCGAAAAGTTCCATCTCCTTAACTATAGGCTGTTTTATTTGCTCAACAACTTTCATTGTGCCCCAAATGTACGGAAAATGCAGGATTGTATTTTATAAAACAGTTTTAAAAATAATTTTACAGCCACTAAAAAAGCCACCTAAGCGGTGGCTTCATTTTTATTGGCAAGCTGCCCGCAGGCGGCATCAATATCTTTACCGCGGCTGCGCCTTACTTTTACAACTATATCGTTTTGTTCTAAAGCCTTTATGTAGCTTTCTGTAACCTCAGGGTCAGCCTGCTGAAACTCACCATCATCAATGGGGTTATACTCTATCAGGTTTACCTTGCAGGGAACATATTTGCAAAACTTTACAAGGGCATCAATATCAGCTTTTCGGTCATTAATTCCCTTCCATACCACATACTCATAGGTAACACGGCTTTTGGTTTTTGTGTACCAGTACTGCAAAGATTCTTTTAGTTCCTGTAGCGGAAAGTTTTCGCTGAAGGGCATTATGCGCGAGCGTACTTCATCTATAGCTGAGTGCAGTGATACTGCAAGCTTGAACTTAACCTCGTCATCTGCCAGCTTTTTAATCATTTTCGGGATGCCCGATGTAGATACTGTTATCCTCTTGGCAGACATGCCCAAACCTTCGGGAGATGTTATTTTATCTATAGCCTTAATAACATTGTTATAGTTCATAAGCGGTTCGCCCATTCCCATAAAAACAATGTTAGATAGCGGCCTGTTGTGGTAAAGCCTGCTTTCGCTGTCTATAGCTACAACCTGGTCATAAATTTCATCAGGATTAAGGTTACGCATACGCTTAAGGCGTGCCGTAGCGCAGAAGTTACAGTCCAGGCTGCATCCAACCTGGCTCGAAACACAGGCCGTAATACGGGTTTCGGTAGGTATTAGTACCGATTCAACTACAAGGCCATCGTGCAGCCTTACGGCATTCTTAACAGTACCATCATTACTTTTTTGCATCTGGTCTACCCGGATGTGGTTGATAACAAAGTTATCTTCCAGCAGTTGCCGGGTGGCTTTGGCAACATTGGTCATATCCTCAAAAGAATGTGCCCCTTTGTTCCAAAGCCACTCGTAAACCTGGTTTCCTCTAAAGGCTTTATCGCCTCTCGATACAAAAAAATCACGCAATTGCTCCTTCGTCAGCGCCCTTATGTCTTTCTTCTCCGTTTGCATTGCGCAAAGGTAATGAGTATTTTATAAAAACCTGTTTATTCTTTAACAAGCTTAATATTAGCAGTTTTCCCTGCATCGTCTGCCACCTGAAGTATATACACTCCATCGGCTGCCTGAGAAAGGTCAAGGCTGTTGTCGCCCGCGCTAAATCTTCCTGATGCTACAGGCTGTCCCAGCATGTTGTACATCTGGTAGTTGATAGTGTTACTGCCTGTTACAGAAATATTGAAGATACCCTGCGAAGGGTTAGGATATACCTTAAAGGTATCTGCTAATGGTGTTGCTTCCTCAACAGAGTTAGTGGGAATATAATAATTTACTGTAACAGCGTTCGTGTTGCCTGGGTCGAGCCATTCTCTTAGCCTGCTTGTTGAACTGAAACCTGCATTCCATGAAATACCGAACCTGCCGTATATATCACTTCCGCCATTGTCTGTTGTACCGTTACATGCAGCCGTACCTGCAAATAACTGGCCTATAATACGCCCGTTATTATCAAAAAGAGGGGAGCCTGATGAGCCGCCTTCTGTTACACCAAGATCCCAGTCGTTAACCTGCCACATAAATTCGCCGCCACCATTTTGCTTTGTTGGCTGGTTATAGTCACGGCACACCTTCATAATATCTCCTGACGGGTGGTGTATGCCAAATGTAGATGGAGGAACATTATCACTCCTGTCCCATCCTGCCCATACCAAATCCCATGTTGAGGGAAGGTTAGCGTTAATTTCTACAAGGCAAAAATCGGTAGCTTCCCTTCTCGCCCTTAGCGTAGCACCACTTGCGGTTTGGTTAAAGTTAGAATTATTAGTACTGCTTAAAAAGCTTGCACAAACCGGGTTGGGGCTAATCCAGTTAAAACGGAACGCCCAGAATGATGGGTTAGAGTAGCAGTGGTTTGCTGTAAGGAAGTATGGTGTACCGTTGTTGCTTGTGTTGTTTATTAGCGCACCCGAGCAAAAACCTGAACCTCCTGTAACAATCATTGCTACAGACTTTTTATTGATTTCTTTAAGAGCCTGTATGTCATTTATAACGCAATCCACATCATAATTACAGTCACCTGAATCATTAAGGTCCTGCGTAGATTTCGTATAATCTTCACTTGTCCTGTAACCGTGAATAAGCTTAAACACTTCCAGTTTTCCCTGTCCTGCCACTTCAGCCGGTTCATAGTACTCAAGGTATATATCCTCGCCTTTCACCAGCCAAGTACCTAAAACACGCTCTGTATTATTCTGGCTTGAGTCATAAGCGCCAAGCAGGTCGCTCCTGTCATTATTATATAGATAAAGCGTAGCGCCTTTTGGCATATAAAAATCGCTGAATAAAAAATTCATACTCTTTGCGCCTTCGCTGTAAAACCTTATCCTCCATATTTTGCTGCCATCAGCAAGAGTATGCCAGCTTCCGCTGTTATTCAGGTTATAATCAACTGTAAATTCATGGCCAAACCGCCACGGTATATCTTTGCGGCCTTCGTTTGCTTTATCTTCCTCTTGCAGCTTTGCAAGGTCAAAAGCAGGCATTTCTATGGCAGTCAAAGGCTCCATGTTGTTTTGTTCCCAGCTTACAGGCTTACCTTCATTAGTTACCTGAGCTGTAAGAATACAGCCAATGAACATTAACATTAAAGTAATTTTGTATTTCATGATAAATTGAATAATTAATAAAACCGTAAATTTAAGTTAATTATCAATATAACGCCAAAAAGCTTAAGTTTAATATAGTTAAATTGTTGTACAGCTACATTTTTTTAACTTTATACCAAAATTTATACTATGCATTTTATTTCTGAAGAGCTTGAAGACTACACGGCACAACACAGTGAAAATGAACCGGAGCTGCTCGCGCAGCTGAACAGGGAAACACACCAGAAAATATTACAGCCGCGCATGCTTAGCGGCCACCTGCAGGGCAGGGTGCTCAGTATGCTTTCTAAACTGATTAACCCTGAAACTATATTAGAAATAGGTACATATACCGGATATGCAACTCTTTGCCTTGCCGAAGGGCTAAAGCAGGATGGTACTCTTGATACTATAGATAATAATGAGGAACTGTATGATTTTCAGCGGAAATACTTTGATAAATCAGAGTGGGCAACACAGATAAACCAGCATCTTGGCAACGCACTTGAAATAATACCGACATTAAACAGAAAGTTTGACCTTGTATTTATTGATGCCGATAAAGAAAATTACATTAATTATTATGAGATGATAGTACCGCTGATGAACAGGGGAGGGGTTATTATAAGCGATAATGTACTGTGGAGCGGCAAAGTGCTTGAAGAGCTGAAGCCTAATGACAAAAGCACTAAAGTACTCCTGGAGTATAACCGCCTGCTTAAGGAAGACCCAAGGGTTGAAACTGTTTTATTACCTATCAGAGATGGGCTCACTGTTAGTAGGGTGGTCTAAATACTCCCTTTGCATAGGGAAGAATTTATCACGCAGGTAGCGATACAGCAGTAGCATTAAGCTCGCCATTAAAATGCCGTATAAATAGCCCATAAGTATATCTCCCGGATAATGCAACCCCAGGTAAATACGGCTGTAAGCGAATATGAGTGGCCATAAAAATATGAAGCCCATATATTTTAAGTACGGTTTTAATATGCGGTAAAGAAAATAGGCCACCGCCATAGAGTTGGAGGCATGACCTGATATAAAACTGAACGATTTGCGCTTTTGTACCGCCCGCATTATGTCGGTAAGCAACGGGTCGTTACCCGGGCGCAGCCTCTGGAAAGTATTTTTAATAAGGTTTGTGGTTTGGTCGGTAACGGTAATAAGCAAAGCTACAAGCACAATTACAAGTACCGCATGCTTCCAGCCCAGGCGTTTAAAGGCAAGGTATAATATTATGGCAAATACGGGTATCCAGTTAAACTGCTTTGTTATAAACAGCCAGAAACTGTCCCATCCTTCAGAGCCAAGCCCGTTAAGGTAAATAAATACATCTCTGTCGAGTTCCAGAAGCCAGTCCAGCATTAGCGTGATCTTTTTATCGGGCCCGATACATCTTCAACATCCTGCTTAAGCTTATCTACTTCCTGCTGCATATCTTTATGGGCATTATCGGCACCAATTTCAGTAATTGTTTTTTTAATGTCCTGTACTTCGGCACTCCTGTTTATTTCACTTTTAATATCGTTCGTGGCATTCTTAAGCTGCTGCATACCACGGCCTATATTGCGTGCCATTTCAGGTACTTTGTCAGAACCAAAAAGCATCAGAACAAGCAATATAATTACAAAAAGCTCTCCTCCTCCTATTCCGAACATAATCTATAAATTTTTATACAAATGTACATTTATTTACGATTTTTTAGCACCGACGGACTTTTGTTTAACCTCTTTTTAATGATAATTAACGGTTAATCTTCTTCAAATTCAGAAAATTTAGACTTTACCGCTTCTGCAGGCCAAACATTATTACTTATATCAATATCGGCTGTTTTAAGCTCAGGATCTACAGTAATCTTCTTCACAGGCTTTTCTGTAGCAAAAACCCTTGAAGCAGCCTGGTTGTTCTTCTTCCATATCTGCACCGGGAAAATGTGCTTTTCTTTCGTGCCGTCTTCATACTCAAGCTCTGCTATAATCGGCATCAGCATACCTCCGGGCTTATTAAAAGTTACCTCATAAAAGTACTTAGGTGCTTTTAGCTGTTGCCTTTCGGCAGCCGTAAATTTTTCATTTACATACTCTTCAAGCTCTTTAACGCTGTTTATATCCAATGGTTTTTTTAGCCTCTTGTTAAACTCCGGCCCTTCAGAAATCATATATACATACTTAGCGTTTTCAGGTTCGCTTCGTCTCCTGCGCCCTTGTTGCCTGTTATCTTCTTTAAAGCCTTTCGGCTTCTCGTTGCTTACATAAAACTGTTTAACATCGGCAATGCCTATATCTACATAATCAGTACTGTAAAACCAGCCGCGCCAGAACCAGTCAAGATCTACCGCCGAGGCATCTTCCATCGTGCGAAAAAAATCTTCCGGGGTAGGGTGCTTAAACTTCCAGCGGTTCGCATAGGTTTTAAATGCATAATCAAACAGCTCTTCGCCCATTATGGTTTCGCGCAAAATATTAAGCCCTGTTGCCGGTTTAGCATAAGCGTTATTCCCGAACTGGTGTATTGTTTCTGAGTTTGACATGATAGGCTCCAGAAATTTCTGGTCGCCGCTCATATAAGGCACAATCTTGGCTGCCGGCCCACGGCGCGAAGGATAGTTTTCATCCCATTCTTTTTCTGCGAGGTATTGTAAAAAAGTGTTCAGGCCTTCATCCATCCACGTCCACTGGCGCTCGTCAGAGTTCACGATCATCGGGAAATAGTTATGCCCCACTTCGTGTATTATAACACTCATCATGCCATATTTAAGCTGGTCGCTCACAAATCCGTCTTTATCAGGGCGCCCAAAGTTCCAGCATATCATCGGGTACTCCATACCCTGCGACTCTGCCGATACCGATACCGCTTTAGGATAAGGATAATCAAAAGTATATTTAGAATAGGTTTTTAATGTATGAGCAACAACGCGGGTAGAATATTCGCCCCATAGCGGGTTACTCTCTTTAGGGTATACCGATACCGCCATTACCATTTTGCCGGAAAGCTGTACCGCCATAGCATCATATATAAACTTGCGCGAGGTAGAAAAACCAAAATCCCTTACATTCTTTGCGCTGAATCTCCAGGTTTTCTTTTTACTGCTTTTGGTTTTTTCTGCGGCAACTGCTTCTTCCTGCGTTACAATAACAACAGGCTTATCAAAAGTTTTGGTAGCCTGCTCATAACGCCTAAGCTGTGCAGGAGTAAAAACATCGGCACGGTTTTGCAGTTCGCCGGTAGCCTCCATGATATGGTCGGCAGGTACGGTAATGTTTACATCAAAGTCGCCAAATGGTAATGCAAATTCACCTGCGCCCCAAAACTGCATGTTCTGCCAGCCTTCAACATCGTTGTAAACAGCCATACGCGGGTAAAACTGGGCAATAACATATATATTGTTGTTGTCTGCTTCAAAATGTTCGTAACCAGAGCGCCCACCAATAACATGGTAATTATTAATATTATACCACCACTTTATAGAAAAACTTATTTTTTCCCCCGGCTTTAACGGTTTATCAAGGTCAATACGCATCATTGTCTGGTTGATGATGTAGCGCATCGGCTTGCCGTTAACATCATTAACATATTCTATCTTAAAGCCACCATCAAATTCCTGCTCCAGGTAACGGCGTGTAAACCCTTCAGATGAGTAAGATGCATCCACACGCTGGTTCTCTGTCAAAGGGCCTTTGGCATCTGCAGCCCTTCGGTTCTGGTCCAGCTGCACCCAAAGGTATTCTAAAGGCTCCGGCGCATTATTATGGTATGTTATAGTCTCCTTGCCGTATAGTTTGGTGTTAGCATCATCAAGCTCAATATCAATTTTATAGTCGGCTTTTTGCTGGTAATAGGCAGGGCCTGGTGCGCCTGATGCTGTACGAAACATATTTGGCGTAGCCATGAGGTCGTACATCTGGCTGAATTTGTTATTGTCAGTATGGCCGGGTTCGCGTGGTGTTTCCTGTGCCAGTAGCGGCAACGATGATAACAGCGAAATATATAAAGTTCTTTTCATCATAATTAATAGTCAAGCCTTCCGGAGGTTTTTTCATTTGTAAACAAAATGCTCTTTTTGTTACCGTTTACATCGGTATGCACCATATTTTGCTGTTCGTGGTAAGTGTCAAGAAGGGTAGTGTTTTTCATCTCTATACTTTTTACCTTTTCTTTTGCAGCAATGGTAAAATAGCACACCAGCACATCATCTTCGGTTTCTTTACCAAGATATTTTATAGTAACAGGTTTACCGTTTACTTTTATCTGTATGTTTTCAGAAAAATATTTGCCGAGGTATTGCTTTATATCTGCCGCTTCGCGTGAAGTGGCTATGTAGAATTTTTTATCGTACTTTTTTTCAAAAGCACGTTCAAGGTCATCAATAAAAACACGCGATGTCATTTGGATTACCTGCTTTTTTGGCACATAATCGAGTTGGAAGATAGCAACATAAAATTTATGTGTGCCTGCACCCGTTATGGCAAATGCAAGTAAAAAAAGGAAAATAAAGGTTTTTATATGCTTCATTTTCCAAAAATAGTAAAAAGTTATTGTTCTTAACCTATATGTATAGCATACAGCCTTAACTATTAACCGGTGGTGTGCCTTGTTGAGTGTAGTGTTATACTATATCAAGTGTTTTTGCTTTGTTCACTAAGTCAACAAGATTGGTAACATGCAGTTTGGTAAGCAGCCTTAACTTATAGGTGCTTATAGTTTTTTCATTCAGGTCGAGCAGTTTGGCAATTTCCTTATTCTTCTTGCCCTCGCTCAGGTAACGCAGCACTTCAATTTCACGTGAAGACAGTTTACGGTACAGGCGCTCTGATTTTTTACCTTTGTTTAGCAGCGCGAGGTTCTTCTTCACAGCATCGCTAAATACCACTTCGCCTTCATTTACTTTTTTCAGCGCTTTCTCAAGCTCCTCCATTTTAGCGCTTTTATGCACATAGGCAGCTATACCGGCCTTTAATGCGTTTGGCGCATATATCTGTTCGGCAAGGTTGGTAAATATTACTATTTTGGTGTCAGGAAAATCCTTAACCAGCGATTTTACCGCGCTTATGCTTGTAAGCCCTTCAAGCTCAAGATCTATAACTGCGGCATCTACATCTTTTTTAGAGAGCGTGTCTAACAGGCTTTCAAGGTTATTTACAACACCAACAAAACTGAATTCCGGATTTTCCTTAAAATAAGCTTTCATCCCAGAGTGGACGACAGGGTGATTATCCGCTAAGCATAGTTTAATCATGATTTTGCAATTTTTTTGTTAAACACTAATAGTAAATTTAGTAATTAAATTCTTTTTAATTCTTAAAGTATTGTGAATGAAAGAATTTTATTTCAATTCTGCCGGAATTTCGCATACCGGTATGGGGTTCATTTTGTGCTTATTAGCACTATTAAGCCTTTTGTAAATGTTAAACACCTCTTTTTGCGTTCCTTCAAACTGTTCTGTGGTGCTGCCTTTTTCATCTTCAAGCATCGCCCATTCCAACTCGTCATAGCTTGCACCAAGCTGGTCTTCGTCAGACCTGTCATCGCCAAAAAGGCCATCGGTAGGCTTGGCAGCCAGTATGCTTTGCGGTACTCCTATATAACTGCCAATAGCGCGCACTTCGCTTTTCATCAGGTCGGCTATCGGGCTTACATCAACCCCGCCATCACCATATTTGGTATAAAAGCCTACACCAAAATCTTCTACCTTGTTGCCTGTACCGGCTACCAATGCCCTGTTAATACCTGCATAGTAATAAAGGGTTGTCATGCGCAGCCTTGCACGGGTGTTGGCAAGTGTAAGGTTATACAGGTGCTCATCCTCGCTTTGCGGTACCACTTCACGAAATGCTTCAAAAACAGGGGTTAAGTTAGCTTCTGCACCCGATACATTTCTGTATTTCTCTTTTAGCATGGCAATATGTTCTTTTGCCCTTTGCACGTGGCTCTCTGCCTGGTGTATCGGCATTTCTATACATAAAGTGGGTAATCCCGTTTGTGCACAAAGCGCAGAGGTAACAGCAGAATCTATCCCGCCGGATATACCTACAACAAAACCGTTTACTTTTGCGTTAATGGCATAGTCTTTAAGCCAGTTTACAATATAATCGTTTACCGCTTTGGCATTAAACCCCTTAGTGGTTGTCATAATAACAGAATGTATTAGTAGTTAAGGTTTGGTGTATATTTGCACGAATTATTCTATAAAATTACGAAATATAAAAAGAGAGAATCTTAATAAGAATACAAAATAATATTACAAAAATGAAAAATTTTGTGCTCATGCTTGGCCTCCTTACGGTTATGGTTTCGTGTAAGGAAGAAAGTAAAAATGAAGAAAAAGTTGCTGAAATACCGGTAGAGGAAGTTGCGATAGCCCGCTTTGACCAAAAGTTCTTCGGCGGCAAGGCAGAAGACCTGCCGCAGCTTAAAGCTGATTTCCCTTACCTGTTTCCGGAAGGTAATGAAGATGCCGTATGGATTGAAAAGATGCGCGACCCTTTTCAGCTTAAGCTGTATGAGGAAGTGCAGAAGAAATACCCAAACACCAATAAACTGGAAGACGGGCTGGAAAACCTTTTCAGGCATATTAAATTATATTATCCCGAATTTAAGGAGCCGAAGGTAGTAACGTTAGTGTCAGACGACTTGGAAACGAAAGCATTATATGCAGGCGACCTGCTTTTTATACCGCTTAGCCTTTACCTTGGTAATGATAACTACCTGTATGAAGGGTTGCCAAAATATCAGGTAAAACAGTTTGTGCCCGAACAGATACTGCCGGATGTGGTTACTTCTTTCTCTGAAGATAAAATTGCGCCGCCGCAGGACAGGACGTTGCTTTCGCTTATGGTTTACTTTGGTAAAGAGCTCTATATGCAGGATGTGTTGCTGCCGGATGCTACAGATGCAGTTAAGATAGGATACACACCCGAGAACATTGAATGGGCCAATGTCAACGAGGAAGAAATGTGGCGCTATTTTATTGAGAATAAGCTATTGTATGATACCGACCCTAAGCTGCCGGGGCGTTTTATAAACCCTGCACCTTTCTCTAAATTTTACCTTGCGCTCGATAACGACTCTCCCGGGCGCATTGGGCGTTGGCTGGGCTGGCAGATTGTACGCTCATATATGCAAAACAATAAAGATGTACCTTTGCAGCAAATGCTGGCAATGGACGCCAAAACACTGTTTGAAAATTCTAAATATAAACCTAAGAAGTAATGCCCGATAAAAACCTGCACACATCAGAAATTAAGCTTACCATAGAACTTGACGAAAACCGCGTGCCTGAAAAGCTGCACTGGTCTGCACCCGACGGCGGGGTAAATAATGAAGAGTCTAAAGCGATAATGCTTAGCGTTTGGGATTATAAAAACCAGGAAAGCATGCGTATTGACCTTTGGACAAAAGATATGCCTGTTGATGAGATGAAAACATTTTTTCACCAGACGCTGGTTTCTATGGCCGACACGTTTGAGCGTGCCACAGGCGATAAGAAGATGACCGACACGATGAAAGACTTCTGCGATTACTTTGCAGAAAAGCTGGAATTAAAGAAGGATTAATATAAACGCGGCTCAGGCCGCTTTTTTTTATGGAAATTACATTACAACCCTTTAAAGCGGAAGATGTTCCTGCTATAGTTGCCCTTTTCAGGGATACCGTACGCACTGTTAATGCACAACACTACAACGAGGCGCAAATTAAAGCATGGGCGCCCGATGTTATTTATGAAGATAAATGGGCAGAGAAACTACTGAAAAGCCATACTGTTGTTGCATGGTGTAACGATACCCTGTGCGGCTTTGGCGATATTGATGCTACCGGCTATTTCGACCATCTGTTTGTGCATAAAGATTACCAGGGTTTGGGTATAGCCACACTGATAGAAAAAGAAATTGAGAGATATGCCCGCAGTCAGGGGCATAGAGTCATTACCGTTGCTGCCTCTGTCACGGCAAAGCCATTCTTTCTTAAAAAAGGGTACAATGTGGTACGGGAGCAGCAGGTAACTTTTAACGGGCAGGTGTTTACCAACTTTTTTATGGAAAAGGTGTTGTAGGCGTTATGCGCCCTGACGGTTAAATATCTCTTTGTTTATTTCACCAATATATTCCAGCAATGCTTCGCGACCAACAGATTTTGATGAGGAGGTAACAAAGTATTTGGGCATCTCTTCCCAGTCGCCTGTAAGTAGTTTTTCGCGGTAAGCGGCAATGTTTTCTTCAGCCTTTTTTTCAGTGATTTTGTCAGCTTTTGTAAACACTATGCAAAACGGCACCTGTGCTTCCCCAAGATAGTTGATGAACTCAAGGTCAATTTTTTGTGCCTCGAGCCTTATGTCTATCAGTACAAACGCACAAACAAGCTGTTCGCGCTTCTCAAAATATTCGGTAATAAATTTCTGGAACTTCTCCTTTGTTGTTTTAGAAACTTTGGCATAACCGTAGCCCGGTAAATCTACAAGGTACCAGTTGCTGTTTATCTTAAAATGGTTTATAAGCTGGGTTTTGCCCGGCCTGGCAGAAGTTTTTGCCAGGTTCTTGTTATTGGTAAGCATATTGATGAGCGATGACTTACCCACATTACTCCGGCCTATAAACGCATATTCCGGCAGGTTGTCTTTAGGGCATTTCTTTACATCAGAATTGCTTATAATAAATTCGGCGGTATTGATTTTCATAATAGTACATTTTTATGAAAATGCTGCCTAAGCAAAAGGCTACAAATTCATTTTCTTCAGCCACTCGTGCATCAGGCGGTTAAACTCGTCCGGGTGCTCCATCATGGCGGCGTGCCCGCATTTATCTATCCAGTACAGGCTGGAGTTTGGCAGCAGCTTATGGAATTCCTCTGCTACATCAGGCGGGGTTACATTATCATTTTTGCCCCAAATAATGCAGGTTGGCACATGCATTTTAGGCAGGTCTTTAGCCATGTTGTGCCTTATTGCACTTTTGGCTATGGTAAGCGTTTTTATCAGCTTTAGCCTGTCATTGGCTACGGCATATACTTCATCTACAATTTCTTTGGTGGCAACGGCAGGGTCATAAAACACATCGCCTGCTTTCTTCTGAATGTATTCATAGTCGCCGCGGCGCGGGTAGCTGTCGCCCATTGCGCTTTCATAAAGCCCCGAGCTGCCGGTAATAATAAGCCCGAGCATTTTTTCGGGGTACATCTTGGTGTGGTACAGCGCTATGTGCCCGCCTAAAGAGTTGCCTAATAATATTACCCTGTCAAAGCCTTTGTAGGTAATAAAATCTTTTACCCATTTAGCAAAAGCCTTAACATTGGTTTTTAGTATGCTTTGGGTATATATCGGCAATTCCGGTATTATAACTTTATAACCGTGTTTTGGGAAATACTCGGCAACACCGTCAAAATTGCTTAATCCGCCCATAAGGCCGTGAAGTATAATTACAGGTGTACCTTCGCCAGCTTCAAAATAGCTGTATTTACCCTCTATATTAGTGCTTTGCATGTTTTATTCTCAACTGTATCAGGTATCGCAAATATATGATTTTAATGTTTATGCTCAGGTTTTTTATATGCCTGCATTATTTTTTTAAGGTATATAATGCGTAAAGGTCTGTAATTCATTTTTTTATGATAAATATTTAAGTAAAACAGCAAGAAATCACACTTTTTAAAATTCTGCAAAATAAGCATTAAATAATGCTAAAATTTTACAGCCTTTTTACCTATTCCGGCACATCTTAAAAAATATTCGAAAGCATGACTGGCAGACAGTTAACGGCTAAAATAGTAAAGTGGGAGAGCAGTGGTAAAACTTATTAACAATGTGGTAAGAAGTGGTAGGAAGTGGTAAATAATGTATATATTTGCTTTAAAATGGAGTAAATCGTAACTACTTGAATACCATTATAGGAACATATGAATGTAAGGTAGATGCAAAGGGTAGGCTAATGATGCCTGCGCCTTTAAAGAAGCAGCTTGCGGTTGGCATAGATGACGGCTTTGTGCTTAAACGCTCGGTTTTTCAGCCTTGTTTGGAGTTGTACCCGATGGCAGAGTGGGAAAAGATGATGCAGAAAATTAATAAGCTGAACCGTTTTGTAAAAAAGAATAACGATTTCATCAGGCGTTTTACCGCCGGTGTAAAAATAGTTGAGGTAGATGCTGCCGGAAGGTTGCTGATACCAAAAGACCTGGTAGTGTTTGCCGGGATAGATAAAGATATTGTACTGTCTTCGGCAGTTAATATTGTAGAGATTTGGGATAAGGACAGGTATGAGCAGTCGATTGACGACTCGGTGGTAGATTTTGCCGGCCTGGCTGAAGACGTAATGGGAAATTTAAATGATGATGACGGAATATCATAACCCTGTATTGCTAAATGAAACAGTTGACGGGCTGGCGGTAAAGCCGGACGGGGTTTATGTAGATGTAACTTTTGGCGGCGGGGGGCACTCGCGTGAAATACTGAGCAGGCTCGGGCCAAACGGAAAGCTCTTTGCTTTTGACCAGGATGAAGATGCGCAGGCAAATGTATTGGATGACAGCCGTTTTATGCTGATTCCGGAAAACTTCAGGTTCATAAAAAGGTACCTGCGTTTTTATGGTATTAAAGAGGTAGATGGTATACTGGGTGACCTGGGTGTTTCATCGCACCAGTTTGATGTGGCTGAGCGTGGTTTTTCTACCCGTTTTGATGCCGAACTGGATATGCGCATGAGCAAAAAAAACGAGCTGAATGCCGGCAGGGTAGTAAACGAATATGACGAGCAGCACCTTAAAAAGATGTTCTTTGAGTATGGCGAGCTTAAAAATGCAGCAGGGCTTGCGGCAGCAATAGTAGCGGCAAGGCAGGAAAAGCCTATCCGCAACTCTGAAGCACTAAAGCAGGCACTTGGCAGGTTTTTGCCGCCACACCGCAGTAATAAAATACTGGCACAGATATACCAGGCCATACGCATAGAAGTAAACCAGGAAATAGAAGTGCTTAAAGAGTTTTTGATGCAAACACAAGAGCTGCTTAAGCCGGGCGGCAGGCTAAGTGTTATATCCTACCATTCGCTGGAAGACAGGCTGGTAAAGCGCTTTATGCGCAACGGCATGTTTGAAGGGGAGCCGGAGCGCGATATGTTCGGCAATTTTGAGGTGCCGTTCAAAATCATAGAAAAGCTTATTGTGCCCGGAGACGAAGAGATTGCTGTAAATAACAGGGCGCGCAGTGCCAAGCTGCGGGTTGCTGAAAAAAATAAATAGCTATGAAAGGCGGCGTTTACAGTTTACTGAAGGCAAAATACCTTGTTGAGGAAGGCTCAATGAAAAACTGGGGCTTTATCATCTTTTTAGTGGCTATAGCCATGCTGATGATTGGCAATGCCCATAATTATGAGCAAAAGGTGTACCGCATCAAGGCGCTTGAAGAAGAGGTAAAAGTGCTCCGCTCTGAGTTTGTTGACAGGCGTTCGCAGCTTATGGAGCTTAAAATGGAATCGACAGTGGCGCGCAAAATGGAAGAGAGGGAGATATTCCCATCATCTGTTCCGCCAAAAAAGATAAAAGTAGTAAAGACAAAAGAAAAAAGCTGGTTTGAAAAGATATGGGAGTAGAGGATAAGAAAATATCTTACAGGATCTACCTTGTGGCCTTCGCAATTTTTGTGATGGCCATACTCATAGTAGTTAAGCTCACCAACATACAGTGGGTTGAGGGCGACTATTACCGCAAACTGGCTGAGGAGCGAACCGTGCGCAACTTTACCATACCTGCCAACAGGGGTAATGTTTACAGTAGCGATGGCAGCCTTTTGGCAACCTCGATTCCGCATTATACAGTAAGGTTTGATGCGCTTGCTCCTAAAAAAGAAGACTTTGATAAGTACTTAGAGCCGCTGTCTGATTCGCTTTCTCTAATGCTGGGCAAGCCTTCTTCCTATTATTATAATGAAATGCGCCGGGCACGTGCCAACAAGAACAGGTATATGTTTATAACCAAAGGATTAACCTATACCGAATATGTCCGCATTAAGAACTTCCCATTGTTTTCGCTTGGGGCGTATAAGGGAGGTATCATTACCGAACAGAAAACCGTAAGGGAGCATCCGATAGGTAAAATTGCCGAGCGTACCATTGGTTATGAAAGGCTTAGCCATAGCGGCGAAAACCTTGAGGTAGGTATAGAAGGGGCCTTTGCCGAATACCTTAACGGGAAAGACGGCAGGCGCATGATGCAGAAAATTGCAAAGAACCAGTGGAAGCCCATAAATGATAATAATGAAGTTGAGCCGGTTGACGGCTGCGATATAGTATCTACCATAGATGTTTACATACAGGATATTGCGCACCACGCATTACTGAAACAGTTGCAGTATTATGAAGCCGACCACGGCTGTGTGGTGGTTATGGAAACCAAAACAGGTTATGTAAGGGCAATATCCAATCTTGGGCGTGCTAAAGACAGCACCTACTATGAAACGGTAAACTATGCAGTTGCAGAGTCTCAGGAGCCGGGTTCTACCTTTAAGCTGGCAGGGCTTATGGCGCTGCTGGAAGATAAAAAAGTAGATACCAGCGAGGTGTATGACTCTAAAGGCGGAGAGATAACCTATTTCAGGAGAAAAGTACGCGACTCGCACAAAGGTGGTTACGGTAAAATATCCCTTGCAAGGGGATTTGAAGTATCGTCTAACACCGTTTTGGTGCAGGCGGTATATGACAGCTATAAAGATGATCCACGTGCCTTTGTAAAGCACATAGATGATTTCGGGCTTAGCAAGCCGCTTGGTGTTTCTATCATAGGCGAGGGCAAGCCAAAAATACCGCATCCTGATGACGCCAACTGGTCTAAGCTGTCGCTGCCCTGGATGGGTTTTGGCTACGGGCTATCTTTAACACCGTTGCAAACACTGGCATTTTATAATGCCGTTGCCAATAACGGCGAAATGGTAAGGCCACTCTTTGTGCAGGAAATAAGGGAATGGAACAAAACCATAAAGCGCTTTGACAAGCAGGTAATAAAAGACAGGATAGCCTCTCAGGAAACTATTGATAAGGTAAAGGCGGTAATGGAGAATGTTGTTAAGCGCGGAACCGGTTCCAAGCTGTACTCGCCTAATTTCTCTATGGCAGGCAAAACAGGTACGGCACAGGTAAACTATGGCGGTGGTAAAGGAGATAATATGTATTACTCATCGTCTTTCGTGGGTTATTTCCCTGCAGATAACCCGCAGTATTCGTGCATAGTGGTGATACACAAGCCAAGCACGCGCAAAGGATATTATGGTGCAGATGTTTCCGGCCCGGTATTTAAGCGCATAGCGCAAAAAATATTTACCGATGTGCCGAGCACTAACCATATAAAGAAACTGGACGAAAAAATAAACACACAGGAAAAACTATACGCCTCTTATTACAAGAAAGCACAGGATGTTAAAGATGTTGTGCCCAACCTTATAGGCATGAGCGGCATGGATGCCGTAGCGCTTTTAGGCAATATGGGCCTTAAAGTACAGGTACACGGCATTGGTAAGGTAAAGAAACAATCGGTTAAGCCGGGCGAATCAGTTAAAAAGAATCAGCAAATAGTACTCGAATTATCGTGATGCAGCTAAAAGACATATTATACAAAACAGCCATTGAAGCTGTTAAAGGCCCTACCGACATTACAGTGGGTAAGGTGGAGTTTGACTCAAGGCTGGTGGGTCAGGATGATGTTTTTGTAGCGATAAAAGGTACGCTTTCAGATGGGCATGAGTATATAGAAAAAGCCGTAGCACAGGGTGCTAAAGCTATTGTTTGCGAAGACCTTCCTGAAAATGCACAAACAGGTGTTACCTATGTTCAGGTGACAAATTCTGCTGCGGCACTTGCTTTTATGGCAGCCAACTATTACGGCAACCCATCGCATAACCTAAAGTTGGTTGGTGTAACGGGTACTAACGGTAAAACAACAATTGCCACTTTGCTGTATCAGTTGTTTAAAAGCGCAGGCTATAAAACGGGTTTGCTTTCTACCGTAAAAATTATGGTGGGCGATGCAGAGCATAAGGCTACGCACACCACACCCGATTCGCTTACCATTAACCGTTACCTAAACGAGATGATGCAGGAGGGAGTTGAGTATTGCTTTATGGAGGTAAGCTCGCATGGCATACACCAAAGCAGGACAGAAGGGCTGCTGTTTGCAGGAGGTATTTTTACTAACCTGAGCCACGACCATCTGGACTACCATAAAACATTTGCGGAGTATCGTGATGTAAAGAAAATGTTCTTTGACCAGTTGCCTAAAGATGCTTTTGCACTGGTTAATGTAGATGATAAGAACGGGCTGGTAATGCTGCAGAATACTAAAGCTAAAAAACTAACCTATGCCCTTAAAACCTATGCCGATTATAAGGCGCAGATACTGGAAAACCAGCTTGGCGGGCTTCTTTTAAAGATAAACGAGCAGGAAGTATGGGTTAAGCTGATAGGTACTTTTAATGCCTATAACCTGCTTGCTATTTATGCAGCGGCAGTTAACCTGGGTTTAGAGAGCCAGGAAGTGTTAAGGCTTATGAGCAGCCTTGAGAGTGTTAGCGGCAGGGTTCAGTTTATAGTATCAGATACTAAAATAACCGCCATAGTAGATTATGCACATACGCCGGATGCGCTTGAAAATGTACTGAAAACAATAGAAAACATACGCACCCGCAACGAAAAGCTTATTACAGTAGTTGGCTGCGGTGGCGACAGGGACAAAACCAAACGTCCGCTTATGGCGCATATAGCCTCATCTATGAGCGACCAGGCCATTTTTACCAGCGATAACCCGCGTAACGAAGTACCGGAAGATATTATTGCCGATATGGAGCAGGGCGTAGAGCCTCAAAATTATAAAAAAACCGTAGCAGTGGTAGACAGGAGGCAGGCCATAAAAATTGCATGCCAGCTTGCCCTGCCAAATGATATAATACTGATAGCCGGCAAAGGCCACGAAACCTATCAGGAGATAAAGGGTGTGCGCACCCATTTTGATGACATGGAAACCGTAAAAGAGATATTAGCCCAATTAAACAAATAACCGCTTATGCTGTACTATTTATTTGAATATCTGGATAAACAGCTCGATGTGCCGGGAACAGGCGTTTTCCAGTACATCACTTTCCGTTCGGGACTGGCGGTAATATTGTCGTTGCTTATTTCTACGGTTTTCGGTAAAAGGATCATCAATTTCCTGCGCAGGCAGCAGATAGGCGAAACAGTAAGGGAGCTTGGCCTTGAGGGGCAGTCGCAAAAAGCGGGAACGCCAACTATGGGTGGACTTATCATTATCATGGCTACGCTTATACCGGTTATACTATTGGCAAAGCTTGATAACATTTATGTGATGCTGCTTATAGTTACCACCTTATGGATGGGTACCATCGGTTTTATAGACGATTACATCAAAATATTTAAAAAAGACAAAGAAGGATTAAAGGGCAAATTTAAGGTTGTGGGGCAGGTAGGGCTTGGCCTTATTGTGGGCTATGTGCTGTACTTCCATCCGGCAGTAACTGTGCGTACCGATACATCGAGGGTTGATATTTATGCTGAGCAACAGCCGGTGCTGTCGCAGCTTCCTGTAGAGGAAAAATCAACTGCTACCACCATACCGTTCTTTAAAAATAATGAGCTTGATTATGCAGAGCTGCTGTCTTGGGCAGGCGATGATTATAAAAATTACGCATGGCTGATATTCATCCCTATCGTGATATTTATCATTACTGCAGTATCTAACGGAGCCAACCTTACGGATGGTATAGACGGGCTCGCGGCAGGTACATCTACCATTGCGGTGCTCACACTGGGTATTTTCGCATTTGTATCGGGTAACATAATATTCTCCAATTACCTGAATATTATGTACATACCCAACTCGGGAGAAATGACGGTATATATAGCCGCCTTTGCAGGTGCGCTGGTCGGTTTCCTGTGGTACAATACCTATCCGGCATCTGTTTTCATGGGCGATACGGGCAGCCTCACCATAGGGGGCATAATAGCCGTGCTTGCCATAGCTGTGCGAAAAGAACTGCTGATACCGGTGCTGTGCGGGATATTCCTTGCAGAGAACCTCTCGGTAGTATTGCAGGTTAGCTACTTTAAATATACCAAGAAGAAGTACGGAGAAGGCCGCAGGATTTTCCTGATGTCGCCTTTGCATCACCATTACCAGAAAAAGGGTTACCACGAAAGCAAAATTGTTACCCGTTTCTGGATTGTAGCCATAATGCTGGCCATATTCTCGCTTGTATCATTAAAACTAAGGTAGTATGGCAAAGCGGCTGGTAATACTTGGAGGGGGAGAGAGTGGTGTTGGTACTGCCATACTCGGGAAGAAGAAGGGATATGATGTGTTTGTATCTGATTTTGGCCAGATAAAAGAAAATTATAAAGAAGTTCTTGCACTTAATAAGTTAGAATGGGAAGAGGGCAGGCATACAGAAGAACTGGTGCTTAACGCCGATGTGGTAATGAAAAGCCCTGGCATACCCGATAAGTCGCCCATAGTAAAAAAGCTGAAGGAAAAAGGCATACCGGTAATATCTGAAATAGAATTTGCCTCTCATTTTACAGATGTACAAACCATAGGCATTACAGGTAGTAACGGTAAAACCACCACAACGATGCTTACGCATTACCTGCTTAAGCAGGGAGGGTTGGGTGTAGGGCTTGCAGGTAACATAGGCAAAAGCTTTGCCTGGCAGGTAGCCGATAACAAATGCGAAGGCTATGTTTTAGAGCTGAGCAGTTTTCAGCTTGACGGGATAAAGGATTACCGCCCGCACATAGCGGTGATAACCAACATTAGCCCTGACCATCTTGACAGGTATGAGTACAACTACAGCCTGTATATAGAAGCCAAGTTCAGGATTACCATGAACCAGACAAAGGATGATTACCTGGTTTATGATGCCGATGACGAAGCAATAAGCAAGTGGCTTGAGCACAATACGGTAAAAGCGAAGTTAGTCCCTTTCTCGCTTTCCGGTAATAATAAAAAAGGGATATATGTAGAAGACAATAATATTATAAGCACAATACGAAATAAAGAATTTACCATGCCAATTAACGAACTGTCATTAGAAGGAAAACACAATGTGAAGAACGCCATGGCGGCAACTGCGGTTGCCCAGTTAATGCGCATACGTAAACAAACCATAAGGGAAAGCCTCTCTAACTTTCAGGGTGTGGAGCACCGCCTTGAAAAAGTGCTTAAAATACAGAATGTGCAATACATAAACGACAGTAAGGCAACCAATACTAACGCTACTTTTTTTGCGCTTGACAGTATGACTACGCCTGTTGTTTGGATAGTGGGCGGTGTAGATAAGGGTAATGATTATGATGAGCTTATGCCGCTGGTACGCGAAAAGGTAAAGGCAATTGTATGCCTCGGTGTAGATAACCAAAAAATTATAAATGCTTTTGCCAATGTGGTAGATGTAGTGGTAGAAACAGCAGGCATGACAGAAGCAGTAAAAGCTTCGCAAAAACTGGCTGAGAAAGGCGATACAGTATTGCTTTCGCCTGCATGTGCAAGTTTTGACCTGTTTGAAAACTATGAAGACCGCGGCAAGCAGTTTAAAGCCGCAGTACAAAATTTATAATACGCCTGTAAAAAAGGCAACCAGTCAACTGGCAGGGAAATAGCAAAACCTGCTGCTTGATAAAATAGAATCAGTATGAAAGAATTAATTAACAACCTGAAAGGAGATAAGGGCATATGGTCATTCGTGATGCTGTTGGCCCTTATATCGTTCATGCCGGTTTTCAGCGCAAGTACCAATCTTGTGTATGTTATCGGCAAGGGCTCTACTATCGGATACCTTGTTAAGCACCTCGTTCATATTTTTATAGGCTTTGCCCTTATTTATTTTGTGCACAAGGTGCCGTATCATTATTACAGGGGGCTATCTAAAATTGCCCTGCCCATAGTAGGGTTATTACTGGTATATACCTTTATGCAGGGCACGGTTATAGACGGTGCCAACGCAAGCCGCTGGATAAAAGTGCCTTTTATTGGGGTAACGTTCCAGACATCTGCATTGGCAATGATAGTACTTATGATATATGTGGCGCGCTACCTCGCCAAGATGGAAGACAAGCCCGTTACATTTAAATCATCGCTCTTTGAATTATGGATGCCTGTATTTATAATACTGGCCCTGATACTGCCTGCTAACTTTTCTACCGCTGCACTAATATTTTCTATGGTGTGCATGCTGGTATTTATAGGCAGGTACCCGTTGCGCTACCTTGCCATGATAATGGGTATGGGCATAGCGGGGCTAACATTGTTTGTGCTGTTTGCCAAGGCATTTCCGGAAGCATTGCCAAACAGGGTTGATACCTGGATAAGCCGTATAGAACGCTTTACATCTGATGCGCCAAATGAAGACGATTACCAAATCGAAAAAGCCAAGATAGCCATCGCATCAGGAATGGTATACGGGCTTGGCCCCGGCAAGAGTGTGCAGAAAAACTTTTTGCCGCAGTCATCTTCCGATTTCATTTTTGCCATTATAGTAGAAGAATATGGCATTGTGGGCGGACTGGCGGTATTGTTCTTATATCTGATGCTGTTCTTCAGGTTTTTGGTATCGGCACACAAAGCAAAATCATTGTTTGGTAAATTACTTATTGTGGGGCTTGGCTTCCCGATAATATTCCAGGCATTAATCAATATGGGTGTGGCAGTAGAGCTGCTTCCTGTAACGGGGCAAACGTTGCCGCTAATCAGTAGCGGGGGTAGTTCCATCTGGATGACCTGTATTGCCATTGGTATTATAATCAGCGTTACCAAGAAAGAGGAAGAAATAGCGCAGGAACTGGCAGAGAAGGAAGAACGCGAAGTTGCTTTACAGCAATTAATAGATGAGCATATACTTCGCGAAAAGCAAAAGGAGGAAGCAGAGGCTATGGGTACAGAACCATCTTATAGTATAGAAGATGCTGCTGCAAATCCTATGCGGGCTGTGATGGGGAAATAGCTTTTAGTCAAGAGGCGAAAGCGAAAAGTAACAGAAAAAAGTAGAAATAAAAAAAATGGCAAATCTGAAATTCATTTTAAGCGGCGGCGGCACAGGGGGGCATATTTACCCTGCCATAGCTATTGCGAATGAATTAAAGCAACGCTACCCGCAGTGCGAAATATTATTTGTAGGGGCAAGCGATAAAATGGAGATGCAGAAAGTGCCGCAGGCAGGATATAAAATTATTGGTTTGTGGATAGCAGGCATACAGCGCAGGTTAACACTTGATAACGCCATGTTCCCGATAAAGCTGATGAGCAGCCTGCTTAAGTCGCGCAAAATAGTAAAGCAGTTTAAGCCCGATGTGGTTATTGGTACCGGTGGCTTTGCAAGCGGGCCTTTACTAAAGGCAGCTTCGGGCATGGGTGTGCCAACAGTAGTGCAGGAGCAAAACAGCTACCCCGGCATAACCAACAAATGGCTGGCAAAGAATGCTGATAAGGTTTGTGTTGCTTATGAAGGGCTGGAGCAGTTTTTCCCCAAAGGCAAAATTGTACTTACCGGCAACCCGGTAAGGCAGGATTTGCTTGATATGGCAGGTAAAAAAGAAGAGGCTGCGGGGACATTCGGGTTAAAACCTGATAAGAAAACCGTGCTGGTGCTGGGTGGCAGCCTGGGTTCAAGGCGCATAAACCAGCTCATTGATAAAGAAATAAGCTGGCTGCTGGCACAGGATGTGCAACTGATATGGCAGTGCGGCAAATTATATTATGATGAATACCGCCATCACGGCGACAAGGAAGGTGTTAATGTGCTTTCTTTTATCGACAGGATGGATCTGGTGTATGCCGCGGCAGATGTTGTAATATCCCGTTCAGGGGCATCTTCAGTGTCAGAGCTTTGCGTAGTGGGCAAGCCGGTCTTGTTTATACCGTCGCCCAACGTGGCGGAAGACCACCAGACAAAAAATGCGCAGGCTATTGTAGATAAGCAGGGCGCTGTAATGCTGAAGGAATCACAGCTTGACACGCAATTTCAGCCGGTGTTTCAGGATTTGCTGGAAAATGAAGAGAAGCGGCATAAGCTGGGCAGTACTATAAAAAAGCTGGCCAGGCCAAATGCCACAAATGATATTGTAGAAGAAATTATAAAGCTGTTAAAGCGATAAACCCGCAACAGTAAAATATATGCAACTGGATAACATACATAACGTCTATTTTATTGGTATTGGCGGCATCGGCATGAGCGCCCTTGCCCGCTATTTTAAATTTATAGGCAAAAATGTAGCCGGTTACGACCGTACGCCCACGCACCTTACCGATGAGCTAAAGGCAGAGGGAATACATATTCATTTTGACGATAAGGTAGAGCTTATAGAATTGCCTTACCTTAACAAAGAGCATACGCTTGTTGTGGTAACACCGGCAGTGCCCAAGCACCACCTGCAATGGAACTATTTCGTGCAGAATGGCTTCGAAATAAAGAAGCGTGCAGAGGTGCTGGGTATTATTACTAAAGATACTTTCTGCTTTGCAGTGGCAGGCACTCACGGTAAAACAACAACATCGAGCATACTGGGGCACGTACTGCACCAAAACGGCGTAGATGTTACCGCTTTTTTAGGTGGTATTGTAGAGAATTATAATTCTAACATCATCGGTAACGGCAAAACGGTTACGGTGGTAGAAGCAGATGAATTTGACCGTTCTTTCCTGCACCTGCACCCGGATATTGCCTGTGTAACCAGTATGGATGCCGATCATCTTGATATATACGGAAATACCGAGGCAATAGAAGAATCGTTCAGGGAATTTGCCGCTAAAGTAGAGAATAAAGAGCATCTTTTTGTGCCGGCCGGGCTGCCGTTACAGGTAATAACCATAGGCGTAAATGACGACTCACAGTTCTCTGCACAAAACATAAGCATAGATAACGGCTGGTATGTGTTTGATGTGGTAACACCATCAGAAACGGTTAAAAATCTCCGCTTTGCATTACCAGGCAGGCATAACCTTACCAATGCGTTGCTTGCGTTTGCAATGGCTTACACCTATGGAGTGGCTGCTGAAGGGATTGCAGAGGCATTACAGTCGTTCAGGGGTGTAAGGAGAAGATTCTCCTACCAGATAAAAAAAACGGGCATGGTGTATATAGATGACTATGCACACCACCCTACAGAGATAAATGCAGTTCATCAGGCGGTTACAGAGTTATATCCTGATGAAAAGGTACTGGCCGTTTTTCAGCCGCACCTGTTTAGCCGCACCAAAGATTTTGCTGAAGGCTTCGCAAAGAGCCTCTCGGCATTCGAAAATATTGTGCTGCTGGACATTTACCCGGCACGCGAAGAACCGATTGAGGGGGTAACTTCACAATGGTTGCTGGATATGATAGAGAACCCTGAAAAACGCCTTGTAAGCAAGGCTGACCTGATACCGCTGCTGAAGATGACAGATGCAAAAGTGGTGGTAACAATTGGTGCCGGGGATATTGGTGAAATGGTGCCCGAAATTAAAAGAGTGTTAGATGAAAAAGCTTAACTGGAACAATATACGGCTCGTGGTTATGGTGCTCGTTGTGGTATTCCTGTACTCTTTTTCGGGAAGCAGGAACGAGGCGCGGTGGATTAAAGGGGCAGAGGTAGAATTTGTTCAGGAAGAGAGCTTTATTACGTTAGACAAAGTTAATAAGTTGTTGATACAAAGTTATGATACCATCACCGATATAAGGAAAGATAAATTAGATTTGAATAAACTGGAAAAATCTGTCGAGTCAAATCCAATGATTGAGAAGGCAGAGGTTTATGCAACGGTTGATGGTAAAATTAAGGCGGTTATCACACAAAAAACGCCGGTTGCAAGGGTGTATGAGGGCGCAGAATCATACTACATAGACCGCAACGGAAACCGCATGCCGCTGTCTGAAAGCTATACGGCAAGGGTGCCGCTTTTAACAGGCAGCCTTTCTGAAATAAAAAAGGAAAAGTTGCAGGAGCTGTTGCTGTACATATACAATAACAGGTTCTTAAAGAAAAATATAATAGGCATAGCAGTAAAGCCGGGTGGCAGCCTTGTTATGAAAAGCCGTGGTTACGGTTATGACATAATGTTTGGCAGGCCACTTAACATTGAACGGAAGTTTAAGAACTATATGGCCTTTTTGCAGGATGCGGCAAAAGACAGCGTGATAGAAAATTACAAAACAGTGAATCTGAAATTTACACAACAGGTTGTGTGCACCAAAAAATAGAATATGGAAAGAGACAGCATTGCAGTAGGTTTAGACATTGGTACTACCAAGATAGTGGCAATGATAGGAAGGAAGAACGAGTACGGTAAACTCGAAATACTGGGTGTGGGTAAATCCAAAAGCCTGGGCGTGGCCAGGGGTGTTGTAAACAACATTACCCAAACCATTCAAAGTATTCAGGAGGCGGTACAGGAAGCAGAAGCTGATTCCGGTTACAAAATTAACGATGTGGTGGTAGGCATTGCCGGGCAACACATCCGCAGCATTCAGCACAGCGATTACATCAGCAGGAGCAACCCTGAAGAAGTAATTGGCGATGTTGATATTGATTTGCTGATAAACCAGGTGCACAAACTTGCCATGCTGCCGGGCGAGGAGATAATCCACGTGCTGCCGCAGGAGTTTAAGATAGACGGGCAAACCGAGATAAAAGAGCCAATAGGCATGTATGGCGGCAGGCTGGAGGCGAGCTTTCATGTAGTGGTGGGGCAGGCATCAAGCATCCGTAACGTTGGGCGTTGCATTAAAAGTTCAGGCTTAGACCTTTCGGGATTAACACTTGAACCGCTTGCATCTGCTGATGCGGTACTGAGCCAGGAAGAAAAAGAAGCCGGTGTAGCGCTTATTGATATAGGCGGCGGCACTACAGATCTTGCCATTTTTAAAGACGGTATCATCCGCCATACGGCAGTAATACCTTTCGGCGGTAATGTTATTACAGAAGATATTAAAGAAGGCTGCTCTATCATAGAGAAGCAGGCCGAACTGCTAAAAGTTAAATTTGGTTCTGCATGGCCGGGAGAAAATAAGGATAATGAAATAGTTTCTATACCGGGGCTAAGGGGGCGTGAGCCCAAAGAGATTTCGCTTAAAAACCTTTCTAAGATAATTCACGCCCGCGTGGTTGAAATCATAGAACAGGTGTTTGCCGAAATAAAGGCGTATGGCCACGAGGACCCACGCAGAAAGCTGATAGCAGGTATTGTGCTTACAGGCGGAGGCTCTCAGCTAAAGCATATTAAGCAGCTTGTAGAGTATATAACCGGTATGGATACACGTATAGGTTACCCTAACGAGCACCTTGCAGGCAACTCTGACGAGGAGATATCAAGCCCGCTTTATGCTACGGCAGTTGGCCTTGTAATGAACAGTGCCCGCAACAATACACGCAGTGCAACGCCTTTAGTAGAACTGCAAAAGCCTGAGCCAAAACCTGCAATGCGCTACCAGCAGCAGGAACAGCCACACGCAGTGGCACAGCCCGAGCCGGAGCATGAACTTGAAGAGGTGGCGGTACAACAGCCTGTTCATAAAGTGCAGGAGTCGACAGAAAAACGTGTAAAGCGTTCGTTTTTTGATAAGTATATAGATAAGATTAAAGATTTTTTAGATAACGCAGAATAAAAACCCGATGGATATGATGAGTAACACAGATTTTGGAAGCATTTCGTTTGACCTGCCTAAAAACCAGTCGAACGTAATCAAGGTAATTGGTGTAGGCGGGGGCGGAAGCAACGCGATAAACCATATGTTTAAGCAAGGGATAAAGGGAGTAGATTTTGTAGTGTGTAATACTGACAGCCAGGCATTGCAAAACAGCCCTGTGCCAAATAAGATTCAGTTGGGCGTTAGCCTTACCGAAGGTCTTGGCGCGGGTGCCAACCCCGAGGTAGGCCAGCAGGCTGCCCTTGAGAGCATAGATGACATTGAGAAGATGCTTGATACCAATACCAAAATGATCTTCATAACTGCGGGTATGGGCGGTGGTACCGGTACAGGTGCCGCACCTGTAATAGCACAGCTTGCCAAAGAAAGGGAGATACTTACCGTTGGTATAGTAACCATTCCTTTTCAGTTTGAAGGTAAAGTACGTGGTGAGCAGGCGCTTGCCGGTGTAGAAAGGCTAAGAAGGCAGGTAGATTCTTTAATCGTTATCAACAACAATAAATTAAGGGAAGTATATGGTAACCTTGGCTTTAAGGCGGGCTTTAGCAAGGCTGACGAAGTTTTGGCAACAGCAAGCCGCGGTATTGCAGAGGTTATTACCCACCACTATACACAAAACATCGACCTTAAAGATGCCAAGACTGTACTTTCAGACAGCGGCACGGCTATAATGGGTTCGGCCACTGCAACAGGCGAGAACAGGGCAAAAGACGCTATTGTAAGCGCGCTTGATTCTCCGCTGTTAAATGATAATAAAATTACGGGCGCTAAAAATGTATTGTTGCTTATCGTATCGGGTACAAGCGAAATTACAATAGATGAAATAGGAGAAATTAACGACCATATCCAGTCAGAGGCCGGTTATAATGCCAACATTATCATGGGTGTTGGCGAAGATGAGTCGTTAGGCGAAGCTATAGCGGTAACTGTTATTGCTACGGGTTTTAACGTAGAGCAGCAAAACGAGATAGTTAATACAGAGCCTAAAAAAATAATACATGCGCTTGAAGAAGACCAGAGGCTGGTAACAGACCTTAGTAAAAAGCAAGGTCTGGCTGCTTTTGATTTTTCTGCACCCATAACAGAAGAGCCTAAAGAAGAGGTTAAGGAAGGAATTGCTGCTGAAGAAGAAAAAATAGTTTATGCCCTTGAGGAAGAGGTTACCGAAAAAAAGCCCGTGACTGAAGCGGAAGAGGAAGCGCTGCCGACTTCAGATTTTATAAATAACCTTGATGTGTTCTTTGAAATTGTTTCGCCTGCAGCAGAAATGCAAAAGCAGCAGGTAAAAGATGTAAGAGACATTGAGGTTATAGACCCGGAGTTTGTAGTGGTGAAGAAAGAAGAGCAGATAAGTTTTTCTTTTGACCTGGCTACAGACAATGTTAAGCGCGAGGAGAAGCAGTTTTTTAACCTTACAGATGATGCACGCGATATAAAGGTTAATGAGCCTGTAAGGGTTGTGCCTGTTACAGAAGTTAACCAGTCGGGTGTGGTAAGGTATTCTCTTGAAGATTATCTTGAGAAGGAAAAAGAACTGTTAGATTCTAAGCCTGCGGCAAAAGCTGAAGAGCCTGTAAGCCCTGAGCTTAACCTTACGCTTAAAAAGTCTGAAGAGCCACAACAGCCAAAATTTGCCGCTCACCATGAAGATATTTCTCCTGTTGAAATGACAATAGAAGAAACGCTGAGGGTAAGGGCAGAAGAGCGCAGAAAGAAAATGAAGGAATTTAACTATAAGTTTCATAACAGCTCTGCGCGTATAGATGAGTTTGAGAAAGAACCCGCCTATAAAAGAATGGGCATAGACCTGCACGAATCGCGCACAGATAACAGCAAATCACGTTTTTCGTTAGGGACAGACAGTAACGACGACCTACAGTTGCGTTCTAACAATTCGTTCCTGCACGACAACGTGGATTAACTAACCCAACGTGATCCTTAACCCGAAAATAGAACGATATTTTCGGGTTATTTTTTTATATTCGCATTTCTAAAATTTAAACCATTACCTATGAGTTTACAGGCAGAAATAATGGATGCTATGAAAGCAGCCATGAAGAGTAAAGATACAGTATCATTAGAGGCTTTAAGGGCTGTTAAATCAGCATTATTACTGGCTCAGACCGAAAGCGGAGCTAAAGAAGAACTGTCAGAAGAAGATGAGATAAAACTGCTCCAGAAGCTTGTAAAGCAGCGTAAGGACAGCGCTGCCATATATATAGAGCAGGGACGCCAGGATTTAGCCGACCCCGAAATTGAGCAGGCTGCTGTTATTGAAAAGTTCTTGCCTGCGCAGTTTTCTGAGGCGGAAGTGGAGGCTGCCGTAAATAAAATTATTGCCGAAAACGGTTTTAGCGGCATGGCAGATATGGGTAAGGTAATGGGTATGGCATCTAAAGAACTTGCAGGCCGCGCTGACGGCAAAACGATAAGCAACGCCGTTAAAAAGGCGCTTACCAGTTAACATATTATAAAAGCATTACAGGCTCCATAGTTCAATTGGATAGAATATCAGATTCCGGTTCTGACGATTTGGGTTCGAATCCCGATGGGGTCACAATTGTAGATTTACCTTGTATTTAGATGCTATGAAAACCTCAGTAAACACTGAGGTTTTCATGTTTTATTAGTAGCAAAAATTAACTTCTTTTAAAATGAAAACTAAAATTGCATTTATTGTTATTATTATAATTTTTACAAACTGTTGCAAAACTGTCCAGGATAATACTTTAAAAAGTTCCTACAGAGTAATAAACTTGACAGATTATGAAGATTGTAACATATATACAATGGTTTTCGTTCCAGAAACAGATTATCTATTTAGGTATGCTTTAAGTGGGAGTTGTAAAAACCTTGATTTAAATGAATGTTTACATTTATATAATTCCTTATTTGAGGATAGTAACTTAGAGTTATATGATTGCAATGGCAAAAAGATTATAATTGAATTATATAATTATACGAATGAAGTAAAAGACTCCCTAGTAAAGATAACAGAGCGACAATTAAATAGAAAAGTGAAAATCAGTAAGGAATGGAAGGGAGGATTTGAAGTCCGGATTCAATGACTTTACATTAATAATTATAATTGTAGTATTCACTTTGCAAATAGTAAATTTTGATTTTATACAAAGTACTATTCTCTCTTATAAACTACTTTCCCCGGATATTTCTCTGCAAATGAGTAAAGCAGCTGCATAATGTACTGGTTTCCGTGGTATTGATTAATATAGTCCTTTACTTCTTCTATGTCTGCTATCGCTACATCCGAAGGGATGTAGCCCATTCCGTAAAATTGTCCGTTTTCTACCCAGATGCAACTACGCTCATCTTCAGTGCGGCCTTTGTCTGTAATAGCAAAGCTTGGCCTGTTCTTGCTGACTGAAGCAATAGCCTCGTCAATTTTTATATTGTGTTCTTCAATATCAGGCAAATCTTCCTGTGCTGTTACTGGAAGGCCATCATGGTCCTGCCTCCCGTATTTACAAAAGCGGTGGTCTATTTCAAATTGGGCTGCAATGTTGCGTAATAACGTTATACCATCGTACTGCGAATGAAAAACCTCAGTGCTGTCTTGGTACCTACCCAGTTTTCCTACGGCAAGGTAGCGGTAACCGTTACGCGCCTCATAATGGTAAAGCCGGTATTTCGGTTCAAAGCGCTTAAGTGCGGTATTGTATACAGGCCATAGTTTTTTAATCTCTGTACACTCCAGCAGCAGCGCCATAAGCTCTGTAGCACAAACTTCAAAGGATATTGAGTATATATCTCGTAAAAAGTTTTGTCGCCGGCGTGTGGTTGTATGGCCGCTAAAGTGAGAAGCAACACGTTTCCGCAGGTTTACAGCCTTGCCAACATAAACAACTTTTTTTGCCTGGTTATAAAAATAATATACGCCCGGTTTTTCGGGTAGTTCCTCAAAATCTTCAGGTGGCAGGTTGGGTGGCAGGCGCTGGTCATAAGATGTTTTCTTTATCATTTTCATGATCTCTCCTTCGGTATCCCACAGCAGCAGACGCGATAAAAGCAGGGCGGTTGCATCGGCATCGCCCCCGGCACGATGGCGGTTTACCAATGGTATATCAAGTGAATGGCAAAGGTTGCCCAGGCTGTACGAATAAAGTCCCGGTTTTATTTTACGTGCAGCCCTTACGGTACATAGCTTTCTCGCTGTCCATTTATAGCCTGCTTCCTCAAGCTGGTGCTTTACAAAAGAATAGTCGAAGTTTACATTGTGCGCAACGAATATACGGTCATTTAAAAGTTCATAAACTCTTTCGGCAATATCATCAAAAACAGGTGCATTGCTTACCATTTCATTATCTATACCTGTCAGGGCAAAAATAGGCACAGGTATTTCTTTCTGGGGGTTTACGAGTGTCTCAAAGCGTTCAATCACATTAAGCCCGTCATGCACTATAATAGCAATTTCTGTAATGCGGCTGCCACCGGCATTACCTCCCGTTGTTTCAATATCTACTACGGCATATTCCTGAGACTTCATC
>NZ_JAMWYY010000033.1 GCF_024305175.1 Flavobacterium sp. | reverse complement strand
AGCACAACACTTTTAATGTTGGGGTCCTGGGTTCGAGCCCCAGTCGGGTCACAAATAATCTTAGTTTCCTTAATGCCACGACTCGATAGCTCAGTTGGTAGAGCACAACACTTTTAATGTTGGGGTCCTGGGTTCGAGCCCCAGTCGGGTCACAAATAATCTTAGTTTCCTTAATGCCACGACTCGATAGCTCAGTTGGTAGAGCACAACACTTTTAATGTTGGGGTCCTGGGTTCGAGCCCCAGTCGGGTCACAAAAGTTAAGCTGCAACATCTGCCCGCTTAACTTTTTTTGTTTTACATCTGCCCGGCCATGTGGAGAAATTGGTAGACTCGCCATCTTGAGGGGGTGGTGCCGCAAGGCGTGCTGGTTCGAATCCAGTCATGGTCACTTTTTTATGACAATAAAAATGTCAAAATGCACAAAAAGCTCTGCAACTGCGGAGCTTTTTTAATAGGTTACTATCACGTACTATATTTTGATGTTTAAATAATCTCTATCTGAAGGCCTATTTCTATTTTTGCATAGATATTAGCTCTATTTCCCCTCTGTCTTTGCAAACCAAAATGTATTAATCATTATGAGATTGTTAATTATTATCTGTCTGTGTTTTTATTTGCATACTAATAGAGTATACAGCCAGCTTACAAACAAATTTTCTTATAAAATTTGCCAAGAGATGGCAGACATAAAGTTCAATTATTTTTTTAGTGACTCTATCAAAGCGCATATTAAATTTAATAAAGATATATCATATTCATATTATGTAGATAATAATGATAAAAACCATTATCAGCTTAGTTATAAAAATTCTGATTCGATAAAAGTATATCCTTATCAATATGTATTGTTGTATAAGATTAGAGATAAGAATAAAAATATTATAGAGACATTTACAATGGATTGTATCTGTAAGGACAAACAATTAATGTTAGAAGGCTGGTCTGATTTAGACGAATATCTAAAGCCTCAAATTGAAGTCTTAAAAGGAAACGCTCTAAGTCTTGACGAAGTGTTAATAATTGCAAGAGAAAAGGGTTTTATAAATGTAATAGAGTGGGAAATTGATTATCAAAAAAAATAAAAACAATGAATACAAATCTTTTTTCCCAAAACTTGTATGGATACTTAAAGAAAAGGTTCAGGAAAAAGATTATAGCTATAAAAAAGTAATTGTAATTAATGCTAAAAACGGAAAGGTCATAAGTAAGTATTGGGAAATATCTCTATAAATAAATTTAAAAATACGCTAAATTATCGGCGATTATTGTATTATGTCTGACAGCGAAATTATAGACTATTATTATACTAATAGTGTATCAGGAATCGAAGAATCCTGGTTCACTAATAATAGTGAAAATTGGTATAACTATATCATTAATTTACCTGATAAAGAGCGTGTAACTTATTTAATATTAGTTTTAGATTAACAAGTTTTTAATGGTGGGTTTAATCAATACTTTATAAATGGATATGGACAATTTGCGAAAGAAACTATACTTGCACTAAAAGCAGTTAAAGCAATTGATATAGCTGATATATTACAACTAGTATATGATAAAGTTAATTCACTTAGATGCGATGATTATATATTCAGACAAAAAATTTTGCGTGGAGAAATAGACGCTTTATATGATGACGATAATTTAGATAACGATTTAGAGTATCTAGATAATAAGTATTATGAATATTCTAATAATTTAGACATATTACTAGGAAGCTATTTGCGTGAAAAACTTGTATAATTATGACTAATGAATCTTGGCTAATACAAAAGTATCTATTCTGATCCATTATTGTCAACTTGATTATAGCAAAACCGTTATAGTACATAAAAAGCTCTACAACAGTGGAGCTTTCAACTTCTTGCAGTAGTTTCATACTTAAGCGCTTTATAACATATTATTATTAAAACTTCTGCTATCTTTGCGCAAAATACCGCAATGTCAAAAAACGTTACTCCATATAAAGATTCCGGACTGGGCAAAAAAGAACAGGTTGCCCAGATGTTTGATACCATTTCTGAAAATTATGACGGGCTTAACCGCGTAATCTCGTTTGGTATTGATATAAAATGGCGTAAAAAAGTTTTGAAAATGGTGGCCGAAACCAAGCCAAAAACCATTCTTGACATAGCTACCGGAACGGGCGACCTTGCTATATTAATGACGGCAACCTCTGCAACCGAAATTGTGGGTGCCGATATTTCTGCTGGTATGCTTGATGTGGGGCGTAAAAAAATAAGCGATCGCAAATTGGACAGCAAAATAAAAATGGTTTTGGCCGACAGCGAAAACATGCCGTTTGATGACAATTATTTTGATGCCATTACTGTAGCTTTTGGTGTACGCAATTTTGAAAATCTTGAAAAAGGCCTTTCCGAAATTTTACGGGTATTAAGGCCGGGCGGCATTTTTGTAATACTCGAAACTTCTGTACCTACCCGTTTCCCATACAAGCAGGGCTACCGGTTTTACTCAAAATTCATACTGCCGGTTATAGGCAGGCTGTTCTCTAAAGACAAGTCGGCTTATGCCTACTTAAGCGAATCGGCCTCTGTTTTTCCTTATGGTGAGGCACTAAACAATATTTTAAGGAAAATCGGGTTTATAGAGGTGAAAGATTTGCCGCAAACAATGGGAGTGGCTACTATATATTCCGCTTCAAAAAAATGAGCATGAAAAAATTTCTGGTTTACATAGCATTGCTTTCGGGCCTGTACTGCAACGCGCAGTTCGGCACGCAGGTATTTTCTAAAGACCCTATTATAAACCTCGAAAACTTTGATAAGCAAAGGGTTCACTGGGGTTACTTTCTAGGTTTTAACAGTTATGGCTTTAAGTTTGATTATAACAATAACCCCCAGGCTGATATTATAGTTAAGCAAACCACAGGTTTTAATGTGGGGCTTGTGGGCAACCTGCGCCTGTTTGAGCATTTAGACCTTCGTTTTGAGCCGGGACTGTATTATGCACAGCGCAACCTTACCTTTCCGCAGGTAGAGGATGAATTTGACAGGTTACGGGAGGTAAAATCGACATACATACACTTTCCGCTATTGCTTAAATTTTCTGCATTGCGTACAGGTAATGTGAGGCCTTACCTTGTGGGCGGATTTTCGCGCACACTTAACCTGAGCAGTAACCAGGATGCAAAAGATGACAACTATGCCCAGATATTCAGGATGAAGAAAATGACAAACAACTGGGAAATAGGCTTTGGTGTAGATCTTTATTTTGAATACTTCAAATTTTCTCCATCTATACGTGGTGTTTTCGGCTTGGAGGATGAGCTTATCCGAGATAACGACCCTAACAGTATTTATACAGGCAACGTAAACTCGATGAAAACACGTGCCATTTTAATTAACTTTACTTTCCACTAAAATTTCGCTTTAATTCGCTAAGCACTATTGCAGCAGCAGTTGCCACGTTAAGGCTTTCGGTTTCCTGCAGCCTGCCAAAGCGCGGTATGGCTATGCGTTGGGTTACATATGCCTCTACCCCTGCCGAAATACCATTGGCTTCATTACCCATAATTATAATGCCCTCTTCAGGCATGCTACCTGTATACATGTTATCACCATCCATAAAAGTACCCAATACAGGCAACGTTGCATCACTCAGGTACTCTTCAAGATTTACGTAATGCACATTTACTCTTGAAAGGCTTCCCATTGTGGCCTGCACTACCTTTGGGTTATACACATCTGCCGACTGTTCTGAGCACACGAGATGCTCTATCCCGAACCAGTCGCAAAGCCGTATTATAGTCCCCAGATTGCCCGGGTCGCGCACATCATCAAGTGCCACAATAAGTCCGTGATTTTCCACAGGTCTGGTTTCGGGCATTTTAAAAACGGCAAGGCAGGTATTGGGGGTAGTAAGCGCGCTTATTTTTTTAAGCTCTGCTTCGGTTATTGTATATTTTTTATTGTCTTCAACCTCACTAAAATCAGGTAATGTGGTAAACAAAGAGTGCAATTCAAAATTGGACGCAAGCAATTCGCGCACTACCTTTACGCCCTCGGCAAAAAACAGTTTATGCTGCTTTCGGTATTTTTTTTGCTGCAATCCCGTTATTAGCTTAATTTGGTTTTTGCTAATCATAAAAAATGTATTTTTGAATTACTATTTGGCACCCGCACATTGAAAAATAAAACAACAAAAATAGCACTAATTCTTTTATCGCTACTGCTCTTATATTCGTGTTCGCTCGTAAAGAGGGTTCCCAATAACAGGCACCTGCTGGAAGAAAACACTATAACCGTTAACGGCGAAGAGAAAAAAGAGGAAGCACTGCAGGAGCAACTCTATCAGCAGCCCAACAGCAATATACTGGGCTACCACCTAAGGCTGCACCTGTATAACCTTGCCAAGAAAGATGCCGACTCCTCTTACCAGGCATGGCTGGAGCGCAATCCGCAAAGGCACGAAAACCTGCGCAAGCTGCTTTCAGAAAAACAGGTGCAAAGGCTTGGCGAATCTTTTATTGTTGCCGGTTTAAGCAACTTCCTTAAAAAAGTAGGCGAGCCACCGGTACTGGTAGATCCGGTCCGGGTGCGAAAATCGGCCAACAGGCTACTTTCTTATTATTATAAAAAAGGGTACTTCCGCACCAAAGTAGGCTACCGTGTAGATACACTGGGGGTAAAAAAGGCACAGGTAAATTATACTGTAGAAACAGGAAAACCCTATGTGGTAGATTCTATAGCTACTTATATAGAATCTCCTGTGCTGGACACGCTTTACCAGAAGATTAAAGATGAGTCGCTTATAAAGAAAGGCAAGCAATATAACGAAGCAGACTTTACTGGCGAACGCGAGCGGATTGCCAATTACTTTCTTAACAGGGGGGTGTATCGCTTTGAACCCAATTATATTTCTTATATTGTAGATACTGTAAACACAGGCTATAAAGCCAATGTAGACCTTATTATTGATAATGAAACCGTACGCAGGGGCGATAGTACCTTTACCCGCCCTTTCAAAATTTTCAAAGTAAGCCAGGTAAATATATACACCCAAAATGCCGCCGACCCAAACGGCACTATAGACAGTACTACTTACAACGGCTTCCGCATCTTCAGTAACGGTAAGCTTAACTACAGGCCAAAGGCGTTAACCGACCCAGTTTTTATAACGCCCGGCAGTACCTTTGCCGATTTCAGGAGGGTGCTAACCTACAGGTATATTAACAACCTAAGGGTGTTCTATTATCCTAACATTAATTATGTGGTTGACAGCACCGATACAGAAGGCTCGTCTCTTATTGCCAACATTTACCTGAAACCGCGCGATAATTTTAAGCTTTTATATGGTATAGACCTTACCCACTCTAACATTCAGGATATGGGTATACAGGGTAGTACGGGGCTTTCTATACGCAACCTGTTTCGCGGTGCAGAGATTTTAGACCTTACCCTGCGGGGCAACATAGGCTCTTCGAGAGACCCTGCCATTAGCGACAGGAGCTTTTTCAACATACTGGAGTATGGTGCTGATGCCAAGCTCAGCATCCCAAGAATATTTTTTCCGTTAAACACTGATAACATAATACGGAAGGAAATGCTTCCCGCTTCGCTACTAAGCCTGGGTATCAGCAGGCAAAAGAACATAGGCCTCGATAAGGAGAGCTTTACAGGCGTATTAAATTACAACTGGATACCCAAAAGAAACCGCACGGCAAGGCTGGACCTGTTCAACATACAGTACATACGGAACGTAAACCCTGATAATTACTTTTTTGTATACAATTCATCTTACGACAGGCTTAATGAAATTGCCAACATCTATACAGAACAGTTAGACCCTGCCTACTACAGTGTTGACGGTAACGGTGATTTACGCCTGATAAGAGAAGAAGGCACAAGGGCATTTATAACGGGCGTAGACGGCGGTAGTATAACAACAACCGCTCAAGACAGGCGCGAAGTGCGCAGTATAGAGGAGCGCAGGCGAAGGCTTACCGAGAACAACCTGATATCGGCAACTAACTTTACCTATACCACCAGCACGCAGGATAATTTAAATGATAGTGAGTTCTTTATCTTTAAAACAAAATTAGAAACGGCAGGAAACACTTTAGCCCTCATTTCATCTTTAACCGAAAAGAACAACCGCAGTTCCAGCGGCAACCGGACATTTCTTGATGTGGAATATTCGCAATATATAAAAGGTGAACTTGATTTTATAAAGCACTTCGACCTTACACATAAAAGGGTACTGGCCATGCGGGCATTCTTCGGGTTGGCAGTGCCTTACGGCAACTCTGATAACATACCCTTTACCCGAAGCTATTTTGCGGGAGGAAGTAACGATAACCGTGCGTGGCAGTCTTACAGCCTGGGGCCGGGCAGCAGCGGCGGTATTAACGATTTTAATGAAGCTAACCTTAAAATGCTGTATAGTGCAGAACTGCGCTTTAACCTGTTCGGGCAGTTAAACGGAGCCGTTTTTGGCGATGTGGGCAATATCTGGAATGTTTTTGATAACCAGGACCAACCTGAATATGTTTTTAACGGGCTTAGCTCATTCCGCGACCTAGCCTTTGGTTCGGGGTTTGGCTTCCGCTACGATTTAAACTTTTTCGTGGTGAGGTTCGATATTGGTTTCAAAACCTACAACCCCGGAAGGCCGGTAAACGACAGGTGGTTTAAAGAGTATAATTTTGCCCATGCTGTTTATAATGTAGGTATTAATTATCCATTCTAAAACTAAAAGTACTATTTTTGTACATCACAAACTCTAAAACTAACAACTGATGGCTCATAATATTAAGCCCGGCGTAGCTACCGGAGACCAGGTACAGGAGATATTTAAATATGCCAAAGAAAAAGGGTTTGCCCTACCTGCGGTAAACGTAACAGGCAGCAGCACCATTAACGGTGTGCTGGAAACTGCGGCAAAACTAAAAGCCCCTGTAATTATACAGTTCTCTAACGGAGGCGCTGCTTTTAATGCCGGTAAAGGCCTTAGCAACGACGGCCAGAAAGCGGCAATACTTGGTGCGGTAGCCGGTGCAAAACACATACATACCCTTGCCGAAGCCTATGGCGCTACCGTTATACTGCATACAGACCATTGTGCAAAAAACCTTTTGCCGTGGATAGACGGGCTGCTTGATGCAAGTGAGCAACATTATAAAGAACACGGTAAGCCGCTATTCAGCTCGCACATGCTTGACCTAAGCGAAGAGCCGATTGAAGAAAATATAGAAATTTGCAAGGAGTACCTTGAAAGGATGAGCAAAATGGGCATGACCCTTGAAATTGAACTTGGTATTACAGGTGGTGAGGAAGACGGCGTGGATAACTCTGACGTTGACAGCTCTAAACTATATACCCAGCCGGAAGAAGTAGCTTATGCTTATGAAGAGCTTTTAAAGGTTTCTGACAAAATAACTATAGCCGCTGCCTTTGGCAACGTGCATGGTGTTTACAAGCCGGGTAACGTAAAGCTTACCCCGAAAATCCTTAAAAACTCTCAGGAGTATGTACAGCAGAAGTTTAACACCGGAGCAAATCCTGTAGATTTTGTTTTCCACGGCGGTTCAGGCTCTACGCTTGAAGAGATAAGGGAAGCCATTTCTTATGGTGTTATAAAGATGAATATTGATACCGACCTGCAGTTTGCCTTTACAGAAGGTATCCGCGATTACATGGGCAGCAAAGCTGATTATCTTAAAACCCAGATTGGTAACCCGGAAGGCGCAGACAGCCCGAACAAGAAACACTACGATCCGAGGAAATGGATACGCGAAGGCGAACTTACTTTTAACAAAAGGCTTGAACAGGCCTTTGAAGACCTGAATAACGTTAACACCCTATAATGAACTTAAAGCTGCCGGCTGTTGTATTGCAACAGGCGGCAACTTTTTTATTTAAACTGAAATAATATGGCTTGGTTTAAGAGAACGGAGAAAGGAATACAGACACCAACCGAAGATAAAAAAGATGTACCTAAAGGTTTATGGTACAAATCGCCTACCGGTAAAATTGTGGATGCCGACGAGCTGGCACGTAACTATTATGTAAGCCCGGAAGACGGTTACCACGTGCGGATAGGCAGTAAGGAGTATTTCTCCATTCTTTTTGATGATAACGAATTTACAGAGCTTGATGCAGGCATTACCAGTAAAGACCCGCTTAAGTTTGTTGATACCAAAAAATACAGCGACCGCCTTAAAGAGGCTATGGACAAGACCCGCCTTAAGGATGCCGTGCGTGCAGCAGTAGGTAAATCTAAAGGCAAAGACCTTGTTATTGCCTGTATGGACTTTGCCTTTATTGGCGGTTCTATGGGTGCTGTGGTGGGCGAAAAAATAGCCCGTGCGATAGATTACTCCATCAAGCACAAAATACCGTTCCTGATGATATCAAAGTCAGGTGGCGCAAGGATGATGGAAGCGGCAATGTCATTAATGCAGCTTGCCAAGACTTCTGCCAAGCTGGCACAGCTTGCCGATGCGGGGATACCTTATATATCATTATGTACAGACCCTACAACGGGTGGTACAACAGCATCTTATGCTATGCTGGGCGATATTAACATCAGTGAGCCGGGGGCGCTCATAGGCTTTGCGGGCCCGCGTGTGGTTAAAGATACTACAGGTAAAGACCTGCCGGAAGGTTTCCAGACCGCAGAGTTTGTACTGGAACATGGTTTCCTTGACTTTATCACTCCGAGAAAGGAGTTGAAAGACAAGATTAACCTTTACCTCGACCTTATACAGAACCAACCGATAAGATAATAAACTAAAACCCCAGCCATTGGCTGGGGTTTTAGTTTATTTTATAAATTAGGTTAAAATTATCATATATAGTTTAAAACCATAATGACTAATAAAGTATGTAACTTGTGTGGTAAAAACCCTGCAGATAAGCTAAATTCACATATAATTCCAAAATTTATGTGCAAGCGTTTATTCGAGAATGTAGCACCGCGTCATACAGTGTTAATTAGGAGAAATGCAACAACAAAAAGGATACAAGATGTCCCTAAAGAAAACAATATTTTTTGTGTTTCATGTGAAAAGAGAATCGAAATAATAGAAACCTATTTTTCAAAAATTTTTATAGACATAAATAATTTACCAAACGCAAAACGAAAATATATTATTAGTACTGAACTTGGAAACGAATTATTAATTTTTAAAGATTTAATTCCTGCGCTCTTTAAAGTTTTTTTATTTTCATTAGTTTGGCGCGCTTCAATATCTGAACTACAAGAATTCAAAAATTTTAAGTTGGATATCGACACAGAAAATGAATTAAGATCTTTTTTAAATGATAACTTAAAAACAAAGCATAGTGATTTGATAGAATCTGCAAAAAAAATTATCAAAACACCTGATTATCATCACTGTGTTATTAAGCCTAAGTATAAAACTCGAGGTATTTTTGCAGCATATGAATTTGCAGAAGATGCTTTCATAATTCTCACTGTTGATTATGCATTCATTTTCTTTTCAAAAAATACTTCTCTAACAACGCCTTATTTCGTAATTAGTAATAAAAATCATAGTGATGTAAAAATATTACTCGGTCAAGATAAAGATTGGAAAATACTAAATAATCTAATTCTTAAAAAGATGATTAACTCTAACAATAATTAAATTTAAAATAAATTTTACATCCCACTCCTTATTGCCTCAACAGGATCAAGCTTACTGGCAGAGATAGCCGGTAATATACCCGATATCAGCCCGATGAATGATGCCAGCCCGGCACCAATAATAATATTGGAAAAGCTGAGTATAAATTCAAACTCCAGCACTTTGGTCAGTACAGCGGCAATACCCCAAACCATGAGCATACCCACAAGCCCGCCTATTACCGATAGTATAATCGCCTCAAATAAAAACTGAAACAATATAAAACGGTTCTTGGCACCAAGGGCTTTCTGAATACCAATAAGGTTGGTACGCTCTTTAACCGAAACAAACATAATATTAGCGATGCCAAAGCCACCCACCAACAATGAGAAGCCGCTTATAATCCAGCCGATAACCTTCATCTGCCCTATTATGTTATCTATCAAATCGGTAAACCCGGCAAGTATATCTATAATAAAATTATCAATATCGCCGGCTTTTATACCCCGGTAGCTGCGCAGCTTTTGTGTTATTTCACCCTTTACGGCCTCCGGATCTTCGCCCGACTTTGGTTTTATAACAATTATAGGCGTCATAAAATCATTATGGTCGCCATACATTTGCCTTATAAAATTAACCGGGATAATTACAGAGGTGTCATTACTCGGCCCAAAGGTGCTTTCGCCCTGCTTTTTTAATACGCCAATTACTGTAAAGCGTTGCCCGTACATGCGGAACTTTTTGTTTATGGGGTCGGTCTCGCCAAAAAGGGTTTGTGCAATTTCGTAGCCAATAACAGCTACCGCGTTACCGGAGTTGCTTTCCGATTCATTATAAAACCTGCCCTGGGCTATTTCAAGGCTTTGAATATCTTCAAATTCATATGATACCGGCACTACATTTACATTGCTGGCAATGTTATCTTCATATTTCAGGTTCTCGCTTTTGGTAAATATCTGGAAGGCAAGATGGTCTATAGACTGTACCGCATCTTTAAGGTACTGGTACTCATCATAGCTCACATCAGGAAACTGCTCACGCTTCCACCTCGGTATATCAGAAGGCCCAAATGAAAAACGCTTCAGGTACATGGTATTTTTATCTACTTTGCTAAGGTCGGCCTTAATTTTCCTGTCGAGAGAATCTACCGCTGCCAGCACGGCAATGATAGAAAAGATACCAATGGTAACCCCCAGTAATGAAAGGAATGTGCGCAGTTTATTATTAGTAAGCGCACTAAGGGCAAAAGAAAGGCTTTCTTTTAGCAAACGCAGGTATAAAAGCATAGCTGTTTATTTGTATTGATGTAAAATTCAATATTTTTTTTGCAAAAACCTAAAACATCAAATAATAAAATAAAAAACCTGAAATTATGGTGCCTGTGGCTTTGAATGTTAAGCCTTCATTAACTACTTTTGCAGCTTCTAAACACAACACAACAAAATGAGCACACTTAAAACCATTTCTTCGGCATTAATCTCGGTTTTCGACAAGGAAGGCCTGGAGCCGATTGTACGCAAACTGCACGAGCACAACGTTACTATTTATTCAACCGGCGGTACCGAAACTTTTATCAAAGAGCTTGGCATACCCGTTGTGGCGGTAGAAGATGTAACCTCTTACCCCTCTATACTGGGTGGCAGGGTAAAAACACTTCATCCTAAGGTATTTGGCGGTATACTTAACCGCCAGGATAACGAAAGCGATGTGCAGCAAATGCAGGAATACAACATTCCGCAGATAGATTTGGTTATTGTAGATTTATATCCTTTTGAAAAAACGGTGGCATCGGGCGCACCTGAAGCTGATATTATAGAAAAAATTGACATTGGCGGTATTTCACTTATCCGTGCGGCCGCCAAGAATTTTAAGGATACGGTTATAGTAGCTTCGGTAGAAGATTACAGCCTTTTCCTTGAAACCATTACCAAAAATAACTGCGCCACAACTATAGAAGAGCGCAGGCATTTTGCCACTAAGGCATTTCATGTATCATCTAACTATGATACGGCTATATTTACTTATTTTAATACAGACGATACTTACTATAAAGCAAGCATTGCCAACGGGCAGGTATTACGCTACGGCGAAAACCCGCACCAAAAAGGATTCTTCTTTGGTAATTTTGATGAGATGTTTACCAAGCTGCACGGCAAAGAGCTTTCTTACAACAACCTTTTAGATGTAGATGCTGCCGTAAACCTGATGCAGGAATTTAAAGATGACGAGCCAACATTTGCCATATTAAAGCACAACAATGCCTGCGGGCTTGCCACAAGGCCAACGGTAAAACAGGCTTACCTTGATGCACTGGCGGGCGACCCTACCTCTGCTTTTGGCGGGGTGCTAATAAGCAATGCAGCCATTGATAAAAATGCAGCCGAAGAAATAAACAAGCTTTTCTGCGAGGTGGTTATAGCGCCGGGCTTTAGTAGCGAGGCAGAAGAAATACTGAAAGAAAAGAAAAACAGGATATTACTGGTGCAGCATGAAACTAAGCTACCTGAAAAACAGGTGCGCACATGCCTTAACGGATTATTGGTTCAGGATAAAGATAATATTACAGACAATAAAGAGCACCTGCAAACCGTTACCGTAACATCACCTACCGATAATGAAGTGCAGGACCTGCTTTTTGCAGGCAAGATATGCAAACACACCAAATCGAATACTATAGTTTTTGCTAAGAATAAACAGCTTTGTGCATCAGGAACCGGGCAAACCTCGCGTGTAGATGCATTAAAGCAGGCAGTAGAAAAAGCACGTTCGTTTAATTTTGACCTTAATGGGGCCGTTATGGCAAGTGATGCTTTCTTTCCGTTCCCTGATTGTGTGGAGCTGGCAAAAAAGGCGGGAATTACAGCCGTAATACAGCCCGGAGGCTCTATAAAGGACGAATTGAGCATAAACTACTGCAACGAAAATAATGTGGCAATGGTATTTACAGGAACGCGCCATTTTAAACATTAATTTTGTTATTTTTGTAGGCTGAATTTTTTATAATATATAAACCCTGAACACGTATGGGATTTTTTGATTTCATGACCGAGGACATTGCCATTGACCTTGGTACCGCAAATACCCTAATCATACATAATGACAAAGTAGTTATAGACAGCCCTTCTATAGTGGCCCGCGACCGCGTTAGCGGCAAAATTATCGCGGTGGGTAAAGAGGCTAACATGATGCAGGGCAAAACACATGAGAACATAAAAACCATACGTCCACTTAAAGATGGGGTTATTGCCGACTTTGATGCTTCAGAGAAGATGATAAGCATGTTCATTAAGAGCATACCGGCATTAAAAAAGAGACTGTTTACCCCTGCCCTTCGCATGGTTATCTGCATACCATCGGGCATTACCGAGGTAGAAATGCGCGCGGTTAAAGAGAGTGCTGAGCGTGTAAACGGTAAAGAAGTTTATCTTATACACGAGCCAATGGCAGCGGCAATAGGTATCGGGGTAGATATTATGCAGCCAAAAGGTAACATGATTGTAGATATTGGTGGTGGTACTACAGAGATTGCTGTAATAGCGCTTGGCGGTATTGTATGCGATAAGTCGGTTAAAATTGCCGGAGACGTATTTACAAACGATATTGTGTACTACATGCGTACCCAGCACAACCTTTTTGTGGGTGAAAGTACTGCCGAGAAAATTAAGATACAAATAGGAGCCGCGCTCGAAGACCTTGACTCTCCGCCGGAGGAAATGTCGGTACAGGGGCGTGACCTTTTAACGGGTAAGCCAAAACAGGTTGATGTTTCGTACCGTGAAATTGCAAAGGCGCTGGACAAATCGATACAGCGAATTGAAGATGCGGTAATGGAGACCCTGAGCCAGACCCCGCCGGAACTTGCAGCCGATATTTACAACACGGGGATATACCTTGCAGGGGGCGGCTCAATGCTAAGGGGGCTTGACAAAAGGATATCGCAAAAAACCGACCTTCCTGTTTACATTGCCGAAGACCCGCTAAGGGCCGTTGTAAGAGGAACAGGAATGGCACTAAAAAACCTACAGAAATTCAGGAGCATACTCATAAAATAAAGAAATAGCAGATGCAGCAAATATTAAATTTTATATTTAAAAACAGTATTCTGATACTGTTTTTGCTGCTTTTGGGGATATCGTTAACGCTTACTATACAATCGCATTCCTACCACCGCAGCAGGGCTATATCATCGGCTAATGCCGTTAGCGGCTATGTTTACGAGCAGGTAAATAAGGTAGAGGAATATTTCAGCCTTAAAGACCAGAACGAAAAGCTGGCAGAAGAAAACGCAAGGCTTAAAAAACTGCTTTTCAATACACAGGATACTGCAAATGTTCCCCCGGTAGAAATACCTGATGCTATGGGTAATTTTGAAGTGATACAAAGTAAGGTTATAGCCAACTCATATAATGTACACGAAAACTATCTTACTATAAACAGCGGCTCTATAGATGGTGTAAAACCGGATATGGGTGTAGTTAGCAGCCAGGGTGTTGTGGGTATTGTAGAAAACGTATCTAAAAACTACGCCACTGTTATAAGTGTGCTTAACCTTAAGTTTAAACTTGCAGCCAAATTAAAAAAGAACGACCACTATGGCTTTTTGGTTTGGGATGGCGAAAATGCAGGCTTTGCCCAGTTAACAGATGTGCCACGCCTTGCAGCAGTAAACAAAGGCGATACAGTTGTTACCGGAGGCCGCTCTGTTATATTTCCTGAAAATGTACCTATAGGAGTTATAGATAAAGTTTTTATAAACGAAAAAACGAACTATTACTTTCTTAACGTAAGGCTGTTTAATGATATGACAAGCCTTGGACACGTATATATAATTGCCAACAAAGACCGCGACGAAATTATAGAGCTGGAAGAAACCACAACACAAAATGAGTAGTACAGTAATAATAAACATAGCACGCTTTATTATACTGCTCCTTATGCAGGTAGTGGTTTTTAACCGTATAGACCTGTTCGGGCTGGCAGACCCATACCCATATATCTTATTCATTATATTATACCCCGTAAACGGTAACCGTGCCTTGCTGCTGGTTTCATCATTCCTGCTTGGTTTGTTTATAGATATGTTTACCAATTCAGGCGGTGTGCATGCTGCCGCTTCATTAGTACTGGCTTATGTAAGGCCATCTATCTTTAAATTCTCATTCGGGCTCAGCTACGAATACCAGACCATTCGGATTAACGAAAAGCTGTCACCCGAAAGGTTTTCATTTATACTCATTTCTGTTGTAATACATCATTTAATTTTATACCTTTTGGAAGTATTCAGGCTAAGCTTTTTACTGGACAGCCTTTTAAGGATGTTTATAGCAACCCTGTTTACGCTTACTCTCTGCATTATAATAATCTACTTAATTAAGCCGGGCAAACAATGAGAAAAATCTTACTGCCAGCTCTTATAATTGCTGCCGCACTCCTGATAGTAGCAAGGCTGTTTTATTTACAGGTACTTGATGATTCTTACATCAAAAAATCAGAGAACAATGCCATTAAAATTAAGTATGAGTACCCGGAGCGTGGCTATATATACGACCGTAACGGCAAGCTTTTAGTAGCCAACCAGCCGTCTTATGACATTATGGTGACACCCAATGAAATGGAAAAAAACCTCGACACTATGGAGGTTTGCCGCCTTCTTAATGTTACAAAAGGATATTTTATAGAAAAAGTAGAAAAGGCAAAAGTTTACAGCCCCCGCCTACCTTCGGTATTCCTTTCTCAGCTCAGCAAAAAAGACTTTGCCGCTTTTCAGGAAAAGATAAGGCGCTTTAAAGGTTTTGACATTGTTAAGCGTTCACTAAGAGATTACCAGGTAAATGCAGCAGCAAATGTGTTTGGGTACATAGGCCAGGTTGGAGAAGCTACTATTGCGAAAAATCCGTATTACAAAAGCGGCGACCTTATTGGGCGTCAGGGTGTAGAGCAGGTATATGAAGATGTACTTCGTGGCGTTAAAGGCGTGCAGTACATACAAAAAGACCGCTTTAACCGCGAAATTGGTTCTTTTAAAGATGGTATTTATGATACATTAGCCGTTAAAGGACGTGATATTACCGTTACGCTTGATATTGAACTCCAAAAGTATGGAGAAGCGTTAATGTTTGAAAAACGGGGCGGCATTGTGGCTTTAGAACCAAAAACCGGCGAAATACTCGCCCTTGTTACTGCCCCTACTTATGACCCTGCCCTGCTTGTAGGGCGCGACCGCTCTAAGAACTACAGGATGCTTGAAAATGATACAATAGGGATGCCTTTGTTTGACAGGGGGCTACTCGCCGAGTATCCTCCGGGCTCGCCTTTCAAGATATTAACCGGGCTTATAGGGCTACAGGAAGAAGTTATAAATGAGAATACCGCCTTTACGTGCCACCACGGTTTCAGCTACGGGCGCGGTGCGTTTATGCGCTGCCACGACAGCGGCACCAACAGGCTGCATGAAGGTATTTATAAGTCATGTAACACCTATTTTGCCAATACGTTTAAACTTACCATTGATAAATACACAAAGCCTGAATATGGTGTAAATGCCTGGAGCAGCCACCTGAAGAGTTTCGGGTTGGGCGACTTTTTGGGGTACGACCTGCCACCGGGCCGTAAAGGGCTTATCCCAACTTCTAAATTTTACAAAAGGTTTTATCCTAACGGTGGATGGCGAAGCTCTACCATTATATCAAATTCAATTGGTCAGGGAGAGGTGCTAATGACACCTATACAACTTGCCAACATGATGGCTACTGTTGCCAATCAGGGGTATTACTATACGCCCCACATTATTAAAAAAATACAGGATGGCAAGATAGACCCTAAGTTTACCGGTAAGCATTACACTTCTATAGACAAACAGTATTTTCAGCCGGTAGTAGACGGGTTGTATGATGTTTATAACCTGGGTACTGCACGCGGGCTGGGTGTGCCCGATATAGAAATTTGCGGTAAGACCGGTACTGCCGAGAACTTTGCCAAGATAAACGGTGTGCGAACACAGCTTACCGACCACTCTATTTTTGTGGCTTTTGCGCCAAGGCATGACCCTAAAATTGCCATTGCCGTTTTTGTGGAAAATGGTTACTGGGGTGCACGTTGGGCAGGGCCTATAGCCACGCTGATGATAGAAAAATACCTGAAAGGCACCATTACACGAAAAGACCTTGAAACAAAGATGCTTACAAAAGGGCTTAAGCAGGAGTATGAAAAAGTAATAAGCGGGCAACCGTTCCGGATCAATCAATAATACTAAAAGAGGCTAATCTTACATGAAAAACCAGAGTGTAAGCAATAATATAGACTGGCTAACCGTACTGCTGTATAGTATACTGGTGGTTATGGGCTGGATGACTATATACTCTGCATCGCTGCCTACAGAGACAACCTCTATATTCGACCTTGGCCAGATATACGGCAAGCAGTTGCTTTTTATACTGGTAACCATACCGCTTATTTTTGTGGTACTCACGGTAGATGCGAAGATTTACGAAAAGTATGCCCTTATTTTTTACGGCGCTTCTATTGTGCTTTTAGCGGGGCTTTTTGTTTTTGGTAAAACCATTAAGGGCCAAACTAACTGGTATTCTTTCGGCAGCTTTGGTTTGCAGCCATCAGAATTTGCCAAGATAGCTACTGCCCTTGTGCTTGCTAAATTTTTAAGTGACGTACAGATAAGCCTTAAAAACACACAGCACCAGCTAATTGCATTTGGTATAATAGCCTTGCCGGTTGCCCTTATTATGATGCAGCCTGATGCGGGTAGTGCCATGATTTTTATGGCACTGGTTTTAGCGCTTTATCGCGACGGGCTTCCGTCCTGGTATTTATGGACGGGAGTTATAGCCATAGTGCTTTTCTTTGCCTCTTTGTTCCTGCGCCTTCCGTTTATATTGCTTATAGTGTTAGGTGTTATGCTGATACATTATTTTTTAAGTAAAAGGGCACACCGCAACCCTATAATGTACACGCTTATATTTATTGCAATAGCCGGGTTTACCTATTCAACCGGGTTTGTATATGACAATGTACTTGAACCCCACCAAAAAGACAGGATAGATGTACTTTTTGGCGAAGAGGTTAACCAACAGGCAGAGGGTTACAACCTTAATCAATCACTTATTGCCATTGGATCGGGTGGATGGACAGGTAAAGGTTATCTTGAGGGAACACAAACAAAAGGCGGATTTGTACCGGAACAGCACACTGACTATATTTTTACCACTGTGGGTGAAGAATGGGGTTTTTCCGGAGCTATTTTAGTTATTGGTATTTTTGTTACGCTGTTCATCAGGATAATATACCTTGCAGAACGCCAAAAATCAAGCTTTAGCAGGACGTATGGCTATTGTGTTGCCTCTATCCTGTTTATGCACTTTTTTGTGAATATAGCCATGCTTATAAGATTGTTCCCGACAATAGGGGTGCCATTGCCTTTCTTCTCATATGGTGGCTCGAGCCTTTTTGCCTTTACCATACTGCTCTTTATCTTTATAAAGCTTGATGCAAATAAGGTTAATGAGTGGTAGAAAGCCACATCAGAAAGCTACTAAAGACGCGTCTATAGAGAACTCTGAATTAAAACTATATTGTCCTTTCGGAAATATATTACTCAGTTTTTACATCCAATGCATCACGCAGGGCATTACCCACCATCATAAAGGCTAGTACCAGCAACAGCATAGCAATACCGGGTGCAAGTGCCAGATAGGGCTTTCCTAAAATAATGTAATTATAGTGGTCTTTAATCATACCACCCCAACTTGGCACAGGCGGCTGTGCGCCAAGCCCTAAAAAACTAAGGCCGCTTTCCACAAGTATTGCAGATGCAAAGTTAGCTGCCGAAATAACAATTACAGGCGCCATACTGTTAGGCAGTATATGGCTGAAAATAATTCGCGCGTCACGGTAGCCCAATGCCCTTGCAGCCGTTACAAACTGCATTTGCTTTATGCCCATAACCTGCCCGCGCACCACACGGGCAACCTCTACCCACATGGTTAGCCCAACCGCTATAAACACCTGCCAGAAACCTTTGCCAAGTGCAAGGGTAATTGCAATTACCAGTAACAGTGTGGGTATAGACCATATTATGTTTACCAGCCACATTACAAAAGCATCTGTTTTGCCGCCAAAATAACCGGCAATGGCACCAAAAAAGATACCTACCACAAGTGATATAAATACTGCTACAAACCCTATGGCTATAGAAACCCGTGAGCCTATTATCAGCCTGCTCAGTAAGTCCCTGCCCTGGCTGTCGGTACCCAGGATAAATTTTTGTTTATATATAAATTCTTTTTCTACAGCCTGAGCTGTGATGTCATTATCGTATGCAGAAAGTGCAACAGATTTTGTCACGGCCAGTGCCGGGTCATCAGCATATTCGGTATACGTAAGGCTGTCGGCAGAAAACGTATAATTAAGTACAGGAACTTTAGGTTCCGCATAGGGCCTGCCGGTAAAGTAGTGCAGCCAGCTTTCATCATGGGTGGCTACAGATGGCAATTTAACCATTGTAACGGTAAAGCCGGGCGGCTTACTGCTTAATGAAAGATCACCCCAGTTTGCATTCCTTGTCTTGTCGGGCGCAAGCACATAAGCAAACAGGGCTATAAAAACCATTAATGCGATAAACCAGAAACTTAAAACGCCCCAAAAGTTCTTTTTAAACTTTTGGAGCGCCAGTCCGGTAAGAGATTTTCCGGTTTTATCCATTAATTATCTGGTTTTAACCACCTTTTCTTTTTTGCCTATGTTAATGGCATTTTTGTTCGATTTGCTGCTTTGCATATCTTCAAGCACATTTAAGGCTTCTTCTACATAAATATCTTTAGAGAGGCTTTCAAACCACGCTTCTTTTTTCTCGGCAAGCTCAGGATCCTTATCCATCACTTTCTTATCTTGTGGTAATGGTTCAAAAGTAAGCCCGCTCTTATAGTCGTTTAGCGCGTTAAACCTTTTGGTTATGGCCTCATTCTTGGCAAGTTCAGCTTTAAACTTCTCTATATTCAGGTCAAATGTATAATCATCCTTCTGCTCGCTTACCCATTTGGCATTTTCATCCATCAACCTGAACTGAGGGCTGATTTCCATCCTTTTTTTGCTTCGTGCTATAATAGGGTCAAAATCATTTTTAAGGATATTATATGTTGCCGGGTTAATTTTATCCCACGGCATGGCATTATCCATATCACGCTCACCCATATCAATATACGAGTACCTGTCAGCCATTACAACATCGCTCATTACACCTTCGCGTTGTGTAGAGCCGCCGTTTATCCTGTAAAACTTCTGGGTAGTGGTTTTAAGCGCGCCCAGGTCGCCAAAAGTGCTGCTGCGCACAAACTGGTTAAGGTCTATTACATTCTGCACAGTGCCCTTACCATAGGTATGCTTGCTACCCATTACAACGCCACGGTTATAATCCTGTATTGCTGCAGCAAAAATTTCTGATGCTGATGCAGAGAAGTTATTTACGAGTACTACAAGAGGTCCATCCCACTGCACCTTAGGGTCGTGGTCGCTTAGCACCTCTACTTTACCGCTTGGCCTGCCATCGTCAGAGCGCGAACGCACCTGTACTACAGGGCCTTTTTCTATGAATAAGCCTGTAATATCAACAACAGTCTTTAGCGAACCGCCACCGTTATTACGAAGGTCCATAATAATACCTTCTACCCCCTGCTCTTTCAGCCTTTGCACTTCTATGGCAACGTCCTTTGCAGCATCACGGCTGTCTTTATTTTCAAAGTCGATATAAAACTGCGGCAGGTTTATAATACCATACAGCTTACCATCTTTTTTAACAACACTCGATTTTGCATAGGTTTCTTCAATCTCAACAAGGTCGCGCACTATAGAAATTACATCTATTGTACCATCTACTTTTTTTACCGTAAGGCGTACTTCTGTCCCTTTAGGGCCTTTTATTTTTTTAACCACATCGTCAAGGCGCATACCTGCAATATCCACAGGCTCTTCATTGCCCTGCGCTACTTTCATTATCAGGTCGCCCTGCTCCAGCTCTTTTCCCCTCCATGCCGGGCCGCCCGGTATAAGTTCTGATATTTCTACATAATCACTTTTCTTTTGCAGCCTTGCCCCAATACCTTCCAGCGATCCCCTCATGCGGGTATCAAATTTCTCTTTATCATCGGGTGCAAAATAAAATGTATGCGGGTCAAAACGCTCTACTATTGAATTAATGTAAATAGTAAACCACTCATCACGCTTAAGTTCTTCTATAAAATCAAAATACTCGTTTAATGATTTAAGAGTAGATTCCCGCGCTTCTTTTTCAAGCTCAGCAAAAGATTTTTTAGTTCCGTCTGCTTTTTTGTCTGCTACTTTTTTAGCACCGCCGGCATCGTCAGTCTTATTTATTTCCTTGTTAGGATCTGCAGGTGATTCCTGCACTTTTTGCTTGTCGGTAACAGTAGAAAGCACTGATAACTTTAGCTGCTTTTCCCAGCGTTTTCTTAATTCAGCATCATTTTTAGGGTATGCCTGGTGCTCATAATCAACATTAAACTGCTCGTTTGCCGTAAAATCGAAAGGCTTCGCCAATATTTCTTTATAAAAACCTTCGGCCTCGTCAATCCTGTCCATAAGCCTGTTATAGGTAAGGTCGAAGAATGAAAGGTCTTTATTCAGTATCATATCGTCAAGCTGCGTTTCATATTTAGAAAACTCGTCTATATCAGCCTGGGTAAAAAAGCGTTTGGAAGGGTCTATGCTTTCAAGGTAGCTTTTATATACACCTTTGCTAAACTCATCATTTATATCGGCAGGGTCATAATGCCCTTTTTCAATTACAAATGTTATAAGCTCTATCAGGAGCTTGTCTTTTTCGGGGTCGTTAGCCTGTTGCTGTTTCGGGATAAAACTCCACAATGCCACTGCAAGCACAGCAACAATCATCAATATCTTATAGTTTCTTTTCATATATCGGATAATAGCATTCATTAATAATAAATTTATATAAAAAATTGTGCCAAAAAATCACTCACTAAAACTCCGCCCGCATTTTACAGTAATGGCTACAGTATAAATTTACGTATTTTAGCAAACGTAAAAGTACGATTCTTATTTTGAAAATACTACCTGATGACGAAAAAACCCCTGATACTGGTAACAAATGACGATGGTATATCGGCCCCGGGCATACGGGCACTGATAAGTGTAATGAAGACCATTGGCGACGTGGTTGTTGTGGCTCCTGACAGCCCACAGTCGGCAACCGGGCATGCCATAACCATAAACAACACACTGTTTATTAACAAAGTAAATATAGACCCTGATATTGAGCAGGAATACAGTTGCTCCGGCACACCGGTTGACAGCGTAAAATTTGCCGTACACGAGATACTGAAACGCAAGCCCGACCTTTGTGTATCGGGTGTTAACCACGGCTCTAATTCATCTATCAATGTTATCTATTCAGGCACGCTGAGTGCCGCAGTAGAAGCCGGGATTGAAGGCATACCCGCCATAGGCTTCTCTTTATTGGATTATGACTGGAATGCTGATTTTGAACCCACAAAAACCTTCATTAAAAAAATAGCGCTTCAGGTATTGGAGAACGGGCTGCCGGATGGCGTAATACTGAATGTGAATTTCCCTAAGCTGAAAGAGAAAGAAATTAAAGGTATAAAAGTGTGCAGGCAGGCAAAAGCAATATGGGAAGAGCGGTTTGACAAACGCACGAACCCGCAGGGGCGCGACTACTACTGGCTTACCGGAGAGTTTGTAACCCTTGAAGATGGTAATGATACTGATGAATGGGCTTTGGCAAACGGTTATGTATCGCTTGTACCGGTGCAGTTTGACCTGACTGCCTATCATGCCATGCAGCAATTGAATACATGGAAACTCAACCCATAGCGGCTAAATGTTAAATATTTGGCTTTCAACTAATTTAATATATCTTTGCCCGAATTTAATAAATAATTATGAAGAAGTTTTTTACGCTTGCCGCAGTGGCAATCATGGCTATGTCATGCTCTGATGATGATAACTCATCTGCAAACAACAACGAAACCGCCCTTGTGGGTACATGGAAGTTAACAGCATTAACTACCGATGAGCCACTTGATGTAAATGGTGACGATGTTGAATCTACCGACTTTATTGCCGAAACAGAATGTTTTGATGAAACACAACTTGTGTTCAACAGCAACAACACAGCAGTAATGACGCTTAACTATTACTTTTTTGGCTGTTATGAAGCTTCTGCCCCTGCTGACTGGTCTCAGGACGGGAATGTAGTAACCTTTACGTATGATATGGGTGATGGTGAAGAAGAAATGACAGGAACAATATCAGGCAACACACTTTCTATATATGACGAAAGGTGGTATGAGGTTGAAGTTGAAGTTGATGGCCAGGTGCAAACTACAAGCATACCTGCTACACTTGTTTTTACAAAACAATAATTTCTGCAAATAATATAGTTTAGGCAGCCTGTGTTAGCACAGGCTGTTTTTTTATATAGTACCCTCAATAAATTAATGTTATTTTTGAAGTGTAAATTAAGCACATGAAATATTACATCATAGCAGGCGAAGCATCGGGCGACCTGCACGGCAGCAACCTGATGAAAGAACTATACAGGGTTGACTCTAATGCGGAAATCCGCTTTTGGGGTGGAGACCTTATGCAGCAGGCGGGCGGCACACTTGTTAAGCACTATCGCGATCTTGCCTTTATGGGTTTTGCCGAAGTGGTACAAAACCTTCGTACCATTTTGGGCAACATAAAATTCTGCAAACAGGATATACTTAGCTTTAAGCCTGATGTAATCATTTTTATCGACTATCCCGGTTTTAATATGCGCATTGCTAAATGGGCAAGGCTGCAGGGATTTAAAACCCATTATTATATATCCCCGCAAATATGGGCATGGAAGGAAAACCGTATAAAAGCTATTAAGCGTGATGTGGATAAAATGTACATCATACTGCCGTTTGAGAAAGACTTTTACGAACTAAAACATCAATATCCTGTTGAGTTTGTAGGGCACCCGCTTATTGATGCCATACAAAACCGCAAGGCTACAGATACTAAAGCCTTTAAAAATGAATTCGGGTTAGACAGCAGGCCTGTAATTGCGCTACTGCCCGGCAGCCGTAAGCAGGAAATAAGCAAAATGCTGAGCGTTATGCTGTCAGTAACCGACAGTTTTCCTGATTACCAGTTTGTGATTGCAGGCGCACCAAGCCAGGAGTATGATTTTTACAAACAGTTCCTTAACAACAAAAATGTGCATTTTATCAGTAACCGCACATACGACTTGCTAAGTGTGGCGCATGCTGCTCTTGTTACATCGGGTACCGCAACACTGGAAACAGCACTTTTTAAAGTACCGGAGGTGGTGTGCTATAAAGGGAGTTGGGTGTCTTACCAGATTGCAAAACGTATCATTACGCTTAAATACATCTCATTAGTTAACCTCATCATGGATCGTGAAGTGGTTAAAGAGCTTATTCAGGATGAATTTAATACCAAAAACCTGAAAGTTGAACTGCAAAAAATCCTTGACCCGGCACATCGTGAAAAGCTGCTGAAAGATTATGATTTACTGGAGGAAAAACTGGGTGGTGCCGGTGCAAGCGCCACTACAGCAAACCTCATTTTCAAACATTTAACATAGTTTGTTAATTTCAACACAAAAATTATTTATATTTGCAAAAACCCGTGTTGAATTTGAAAAGATAAAGTTTTGAAGAAACTCCTGCCCCTATCCCTGTTTTTCCTGATGATGGTATCATTCACAACATCAGCACAAATTGTGACCTCTAAAAAAGAGGCACAAAAAAAAGGAATATACTCTTATTCTGAAAAGGAAAATAGCACCGATAATGCCGTAGCTGTTGCTACAGAAAAACCTTCAAAACCGACACAAGGCCCCGCACAGCCTGTAATTACTACCACAAATAATGATAATGTTGCCGAAACTGCACCTGAAGTACAGGAAGACGCAGTAACAGAAAAAAAAGATAAGAAGAAAAAGAAAAGGGTAATTGAGAGCCAGAGGCCTGACCCTGATTATATACCTGCGCCTTATGAAAACTACCTTGCCATGCAGATTGTAAACAATGCAATGGAATTTGAAGGTGTTAACTACAGGACAGGCGGTACTACAAAAGACGGTATGGATTGCAGCGGTATGGTTTATACCACTTTCAATATTTTTGATATCTCATTGCCGAGAAGTTCTTATGAAATGGCAAAGGCAGGCAGAAAGATAGACCTTAGCGATGTACGCAAAGGCGACCTGCTTTTCTTTGACAATAACCCGAGAAGGAAGCGCATTAATCACGTTGGACTTGTAACCGAAGTTACTGAAGATGGCGAAATAAAATTCATACACGCTACATTACAGCTTGGCGTTGTGGTTTCATCTATGAGCGAAACGTATTATGATAAAACTTTCGTTCAGGCAAACAGGATTATTGAAGACGATTTTTAATCAGGACTGATAAAAACGCACAGCTAATTTCAATATCAAACACATATGAAGGTATTGAAATACCCTGTTATACCACTTACTTTTTTTGTTGCTACAGGCATATTTACAGCAGATTTAATTAGGCCGGGGTTTAAGGCTGCACTACTATTTTCTGCCGTTAGTATGGTATTGCTTTTCGCTGCTTATAGTATCTCTAAAAAGCAGTTGCTGCAAAAGCCGTGGTTTACGTTAGCTGCACTTTTATTTGCTTTTTGCATTGGGTTTTCGGCTTATACACTTACTTATCCGCCAAACAACCCCTATCATTACGCTAAGATGCTGAATGACCAGGATATTCCTGTTATTAAGGGCTATATTTCAGAACGGCTTAAACCCAATGATTACAACGAAAAGTATTACTTTAAGATTCAGTCTGTAGATAAAAAAGCGGCCACAGGAAAACTGCTGGTTACTGTACCTAAGGACAGCCTCCGAAATATTTATAATGCAGGTGATGTACTTTATATAGCCGCAATACCACAGCCTGTTTATGCGTCAATGAATCCGTACCAATTTAGCTATGCCGGTTATATGGAAAAGCAGGATGTTTTCCATCAAATCAAGCTGAAGGATAATTTTATTCAGTCGGGTCAAATACAAAATTTCGATTATTATGTTGGCACATTACGTAATACTCTAACAAAAAAATTAGAGCAACAGCATTACAGTACGCAGGTCACCAATGTTCTAAAAGCGCTTTTGTTAGGGCAAAGGCAGGATATCGACAATGAGCTGAACCAAAATTATATAGATGCGGGTGTTATACATATACTCGCCATATCAGGGCTTCACATAGGCATCCTGTTTTATATACTTAACCTGCTGCTGAAGCCACTTCGGTATTTTAAAAATCATGGTAAGCTGTTAAGGCTACTCGCCATGCTTACAGTTTTATGGAGTTTTGCCATAATTGCCGGGTTATCGGCATCTGTAGTGCGGGCGGTGGTAATGTTCAGCTTTGTAAGCATAGGGCAATACATAAACCGGAATACAAATACATTCAACTCATTAGCGGTATCAATGCTTGTATTGCTTTTAGCTAAGCCTTCTTTTTTGTTTGATGCAGGCTTTCAGCTAAGTTATGCCGCAGTTTTTGCAATTGTGTGGATGCAGCCTCTTTATTCGAGAATAAAACCATCTAAATATAAAGCAGTTAATTACTTTACACAGCTTGTGGCTGTGTCTATTGTAGCACAACTGGGTGTACTTCCGCTTAGCCTGTATTATTTTAACCAGTTCCCGCTGCTGTTCCCTCTTGCTAATATTGTGGTCATACCGCTCTCTACCGTATTATTAATAGTAGGAATAGCAGTGATTATATTAGGTTTCATCCGGGCGGATGCCGCAGCACTTTTAGGCAAGGTGTTAGGTTTTATTACCGAAGTAATGAATGATTTTATCGAATGGGTTGCATCTTTCAGCACTTTAACTATAAAAGACATACCTTTTAACCTGCTGCTTATGCTAACTTTATACATGCTGATACTCTGCAGCGTGTTATGGATGTTTAAGAAGAACTATACACGTACTGTGGCGCTACTGGCTGCTGTATTGGTATTTCAGGTTAGCTATACAGTAATTAAATGGAAGGCAGATAATTTAGATGAGACTGTTATATTTCATAACTGGGAGCATAGCCTCATTGCCAAAAAGAGAGGAAAAAATATTACCTTTTTTAGCAATGACAGCCTTGCCGCTTCTAACAGGAATGCGAAAAGCTACACTAAAGGTAATTTTACAGATAACACGGAAGTCAGGCCGCTTGAAAACCTGTATTGGCACAATGGTAAACGAATACTCATTTTAGACAGTACCGGCGTTTATAGCAGCAATATGCAGGCAGATTTACTGCTGCTTACACAATCTCCTAAAATAAACCTTGAACGCACGCTGGACAGCCTTAAACCGCTCGTAGTGGTTGCAGATGCCACTAATTATAAAAGCTACGTGAGCCGCTGGCAAGCAACCTGCCAAAAAAGAAAAATCCCTTTTCATGCTACTGCCGAAAAGGGATCTTATACTATAAGGTAAATGTTATGCTTTTGCTTTAAGCACCTCCATTAACTGCTCCGGAGTGTGGTAGCCGATAATGGGCTCTTTTACATTTCCTTTTTTATCAAAAATTATCATTGACGGATAAGCACGCACTTTCAAGAACAGCGTAAACTCATGTACACTGTTGCGGCCCCTTCTGTCGGCAACATAATTTGGGTTGGCATATTTCTTACCCATGTAATTAACATCATCATTGCCTTCTGCATTAAATTTTACCGCATAATAATTAGCGTTAATGTAATCGGCAACGGTCTTATCATGAAATGTATTTTTATCGAGCATTTTGCATGGCCCGCACCAGTCGGTATATACATCCATAAATATAGGCTTCGGATTTTTCTTCTGCGCGGCAAGCGCTTCATCCAGTGTCATCCATTTTATTTCCTGTGCCCGGGCAGCAACTGTGCCTAATGCAACAAAGAGTATTAATAACAGTTTTTTCATATTATTTAAGTTTATAGTATTGGTTTTTCAAAAAGGATGCCAAAGCATGTTAACGAACACCGTGCATCAGCTTTTTAAGCAGCGGGTGCAGTATCATTACCAATATACCAAGGCCTATAGGCACAAAGGTAAAGATAAGGAAAAACGTTGATAATGAATACTTTTCGGTAATTGTATTAATCATACCACCCATAGTACCTGCAGTTTTGTTACCAATGGCAATAGCAAGATACCAAATACCGAACATAATACCAATCATCCTGGCAGGCACCAGCTTACTAACATAAGAAAGCCCTACCGGAGAAAGGCAAAGTTCGCCCAGTGTATGGAAAAGGTAAGCAAAAATAAGCCATACCATGCTCACCTTAATATCGCCGCCATCGGTAAGTGTAGAAGCACCATAAGCCAGTGAGGCAAAGCCAATACCTAATAATGAAAGCCCAAGCCCGTATTTAAATGCTGCCGGCGGGTTAAACTTGCTCTCCCAAATTTTAGACACCATAGGCGCAAAAGCAATGATAAAGAATGAGTTTAATATACCAAACCAGGAAGCGGCAACAACCGTTTCATCTTTAGTGAATTCGCGGTATAGCATCCAGATTACAACACCCCAGATTACTGCAAAACTGAACCCAAGAATACTGTTACCTACCGGATATTTTTTAAATGTCTGGCTAAATAGCTTACCTAATACATAGGTTATGATTATAAGAGGGACAACTGTTAGCAATGCATTGATAATCTTAAATAAAGATGCTGTGCTGCCTGTTAATTCCCTTTGGGTATATTTTTCAGCAAAAATGGTCATAGAGCCACCAGCCTGTTCAAACGAAGCCCAGAAGAAAACAGTAAAGAAGGCAAAAATTGTTACAGCAATCAGCCTGTCTCTTGTAACTGTTGCATAACGTGTAAGCCTGCTTACCAGTAGTATAACGAAAAGTACAACACCAAGCATGATGGTAAAGTTAGAGCCATCAAGCGAACCAACTGTAAAATCAAGTAAATTGTTACCGCTGATTTTAGAATACGGGTCATTAAGTATCCACACAAGGCCAAGCAAAAGTGATATTACTATTAGGGTAAGGTCAAAGCTGGTAAACGGTACACGCTTATCGCCATCAGTAGCTACTTTCCTTTCCGCCTGTTCGGCAGCGGTAGGCTTGGTACCAATGTTACCAAAAATATTTTGTGTAAAGTAAAATTGCAGCATACCAAAAAACATGAAGATACCGGCAAGGCCAAAGCCCCAACTCCAGCTTACCTGCTCACCAATATACCCGCAAAGCATGATACCCAAAAAGGCACCTGCGTTTACACCCATATAAAATATGGTATAAGCGCCATCTTTCTTTTCAGGGTGGTCTTTATACATATAAGATACTATAGATGTCATATTCGGCTTAAAGAAACCATTACCGAATATAAGAAGCCCAATACCTATATACAGGAACATAGGCGTTTCCACAGCCATACTGGCATGCCCCAAAGTCATTAAAAGAGCACCTATTACAACAGCCCAACGATAGCCCAGGTACCTGTCGGCCATATAACCGCCCATAATGGTTGTAAGGTAAACAAGCGAAGTATAGGTTCCGTATAAAGCAAGTGCGTTCTCCTCAGGCCATGCCCAACCGCCGTCAGCAATTGAAGATATAAGGAAAAGTACCAAAAGGGCACGCATTCCGTAATACGAAAAACGTTCCCACATTTCGGTAAAGAACAGCACAAACAGCCCTGCCGGATGCCCTAAAACATTGGATTTAAAAAAATCATTTGAAGTTGTTGTAGACATAGTATATATATTGATTCAAAAAAAATTAGTTTCTACTTTTCGTCCTGCATCAGTTTTTTAACGATCGGCGAAAGGACAATCAGCACCACACCGGCTATTAATGCATATATAGCCAGTTGTTTGTAGCCATCGGTATAGGTAGCCAGCTTTTGCGGCAACGAGTCGTTCTCTCCTGCTTCAGACAAGCCTGCACCCAATATACCGGCAACATACTGCCCGTATGCACTTGCCAGGAACCACATACCCATCATTACGCCCTGCAGCCTTTGCGGCGACAGCTTGGTCATTAACGACAGACCTATCGGTGAAAGGCACAATTCGCCAAAGGTGATTACAAAATAGGCAAGTACAAAAACATCGAGGCTGGCTATGCCCGAACCGGCAATTACCTCGAAAAAGCGTGTAAGGTAGAAAATATAGAATCCGCCTGCAAGAAAAATAAATCCAAGACCGAATTTTATAACTGAATTAGGCTCTATTTTCTTTTTTGCCATTGCAATCCAGGCAAGGCCAACAAGCGGTGCAAAAATAATTACAAATACAGAGTTTGCAGCATTATTAACACCGTTAGGATCTAAGGTCATTGTACCTAAAACGGTATTATCTAAGTTCTGTGCCGCAAATATACTCAATGAGCCACCACTCTGCTCAAAGAACGCCCAGAACACAATAGAGAACAATATAAATATTAATGCCGCTATCAGTTTTTTGCTCTCTGCCCAGCTGTGCTTGCTCATTTCATAAACAAGATAAACAAGCGTGACAGGGCCAATTATATACATAAACCAGTCAGTATATTCTGTTTTGGCTACCATAGCCATAATTACAGGAACTACAGCAAGCGTACCCAGGTAAACGGCATACTCATACCAGTTCTTCCCTGACTTAATTTTTCTCTTTACGGTGGTTGGTTCAGGCTCTACAGTGCCTATACCCTCTATTTCAGTGATTTCTTTTAGTTTATTATGCTGGCTTTTTAATGGCGATAAACCAATTGGCCCAAGTGTTTTTTGAGTAAAGATAAAAGTGATAAGGCTTATTGTCATTACAACCCCTGCAAGGCCAAAGGCCACATTCCAGGTATATTCAGCCGGTATGAAACCGGAGAACAACTGTCCTTTACCAATTGCAATACAGGCATAGCCACCCAAAAGTGCGCCTATATTAATACCTGAATAAAATAGTGAAAAACCTGCATCCCTCCTTGAATCTCCTTTTTTGTAAAGTGAGCCAACCATTGTAGAGATGTTTGGCTTAAAGAAACCGGTACCTACCACTGTAAAACTGATACCCCAAAAAAAGTTACTTTCGGGGAAAGGGTCAAAAGCCAGGATGGCACTACCCACAATCATTAAGATACCTCCCCAGAACAGCGACTTCCTGAAACCTAAAATTTTATCGGCAAACAAACCGCCTATAAATGTAAAGGCATATACAAACGCCTGCGTAGCGCCATATTGCAGGTTGGCCTGGCTTTCCTGCATGTGTTCGCCATTTTCGAGTACCAGGTGGGTAATCATAAAGTAGGTTAAAACACCGCGCATACCATAAAAACAGAAACGTTCCCACATTTCTGAAAAGAACAATCCCCAAAGCTGTTTAGGATATTTGCCCTTAAAATCCTGGATTTCTTCCAGCGAAGCAGTTGTATTCATCTACAGGTTATCTTTAATAAAGTTAGTCATCTTGGTATATAGCTGCAGCCTTGTTGCGCCGCCGTAAATTCCGTGGTTTTTATCCGGGTAAATAGCCCAGTCGAATTGTTTGTTGGCCTGCACCAGCGCTTCTACCATAAGCATGGTGTTTTGCAGGTGCACGTTATCATCTGCAGAGCCGTGCACTAACAGGTATGCGCCTTTAAGCTTGCTTACATGGTTTATAGGCGAGTTTTCATCATAACCCGAAGGGTTTTCCTGCGGCGTCTGCATATAGCGCTCAGTGTAAACCGTGTCATAAAAACGCCAGTTGGTAACCGGTGCCACCGCAATAGCCATTTTAAACACATCATTACCTTTAAGCAGGCAGTTAGACGACATAAAACCGCCATAGCTCCACCCGAAAATACCAATACGCGATTCATCTATGTACTCATACGCGCCAAGCGTTTTTGCAGCATCTATCTGGTCTTCAACTTCATATTTACCCAATTGCTTATAGGTTACTTTTTTAAAATCAGCACCTTTAAAACCTGTACCCCTGCCATCTACACAGGCAACTATATAGCCCTGTTGCGCCAGCATCATGAACCAATAGTCGTCATACCCGTTCCAGTCATTATTTACCTGTTGCGAACCCGGGCCGCTGTACTGATACATGAACAATGGGTATTTTTTTGAAGCGTCAAAATCGGCAGGCTTTATAATCCAGGCATTAAGTTCATGCCCTTTATCTGTTTTAATAACAGTAAATTCTTTTTTGGGAAGGTTATAAGGCTTTAGCTTTTCTGCAAGAACTTTGTTATCGAGGATTTCTTTTACAACTTTACCATCTTTAGAGTTATGGAGTGTATAAGTAACCGGTACTGTTGCACTTGAATACGAATTTATAAAGTAATCAAACTTAGGGCTAAAGGTTGCCTTATTAGTACCTGTAAGCGGCGTAAGCCTTACTTTGTTTTTGCCATTAATGCCAATACGGTACACATCACGGTTAATAGAGCCATTTTCTACCGACTGGTAAAATATGTTGCCACTGGTTTTATCAAACCCATAATAGGCAGTTACCTCCCAATTACCGTTTGTTACCTGCTTTATCAGCTTGCCGTTACTGCCATAGTGGTAAATGTGGTTGTAGCCGTCTTTCTCGCTTGTCCAGATAAAACTGTTGTCGTTAAGAAAAGTAAGGTTATCAGTAATATCAATATAGGCTTTATCGGTTTCATTAAGTATTCCTGTTGCAACGCCACTATCAGCATCAACAAAAACAAGGTCGAGGTTGTTCTGGTGCCTGTTCATAACCTGTACGCTTAATGTTTGCGTATCGTTGGTCCACTTTAAGCGTGGCAGGTAGTACGGATTAAATGTACTAAGATCTATCTTTTTTGTCGTATTGTTCTTTACATCATATATATGCAGCGACACTTTAGAGTTCTCCTCCCCTGCCTTTGGGTACTTAAACGTATAAGGCTGCGGATACAGACCCTGGTTGTAGTATTCCATTGTAAATTGCGGCACATCTGTCTCATCAAAACGGATAAAAGCTATTTTATCGCCAGCTGCATTCCAGTCATATGCCCTTACAAAAGCAAATTCTTCTTCATACACCCAGTCAGTAATACCATTAATTACAGCGTTTACGCTGCCGTCTTTTGTTATCTGGGTAACCTTGCCCGAAGCTAAATCTTTAACATATAAATTGTTTTTGTAAGCATAGGCCACTTTGCTGTTATCAGCAGAAAAAGTAGGTTCCTGCACTTTTTCATCAGCAAGCGATGTCAATTTTTTGCCTGCAATGTCATACACAAAATAATCGGCAACAAATGAATGGCGGAAAATAGGCTCTGAATTTGTGGCTATCAATAGCTTTTTTTCATCAGGGCTAAAAGTATAACTATCTATCCCGGCCTGCAATTCCTGATGATTTTTAGAATCTATCAGTGTAGTCACTTTTTGCAGCGTTGCAAAATCATAGAGGTCTATTTGTGCTGTGTGCGCTTGCC
>NZ_JAMWYY010000032.1 GCF_024305175.1 Flavobacterium sp. | reverse complement strand
CATAAAGGTAAGGCGGGTTAATGGGATAGCGCAGCGGGTTCTCAAGGATTTCCTTATATTCCTCTTCCGAAATTTCAAGCTGCTTGGCAAGCTTATCCAAAAACAATTTTTCTTCGGTACTAATGTGTCCGTTTTCTAACGCAACCCTTACAATTGCCGAAAAATGGCCTTTGTTCCTTTCCTTAAAACCACTGTCAAATAAATCTGAAATAGACATAATGTTACATGTTATTTAGTAGGGGCAAATATAAATTATAAATTTTCTGTTAAAAACAAATTTTTAAACATTTTGTTTAGCAATTCTGTAATTCTGAAAGTGTTAATAAAAAGTTAACGTTTTTAGTTTATGTTTGCCATCCGATACACTTCCTAAACGAATGGATGAATTTTTACGGTACTTTACCTGTGGCTTTCGCCACGTGCTGGATTTTCACAGCATAAATCATTTTTTATTTATTGTAATACTTATTGTTCCTTATACCCATAAACACTGGCGTACTATAGTATTATTGCTCACGCTTTTTACTTTAGGGAATACAATGGCACTCGTTATGGCATTTTATATAAATATAAAAGCGAATATATTTATTACCGAGATAGTAATGCAAAGCCTCATACTGTCAGCCGCTGTTTATAATTTTATCAAAGCCCGCCAAGATCCGCAGGAAGAAAGGATACCCGTAGTGGGCGGCGGAACGCTGATTTTCGGAATCCTGCATGGTTTGGGATTATACAGCCACTTAAAGCCTGAACTTAAAAATACCGCGCGCGAAAAGCTATTCCCCTTACTCGAATTTTCGCTCGGATTAGAGTCTGCCCACATATTACTTACAGGTTGCGTACTGCTGCTGGCCTTTGCCGCTCATTACTTTTTTAACCTGTCTAAACGCGACTGGATTTTTATTACTTCTTCTTTCGTGGCAGGTGTTGCGCTGCCAATGATGTTCGACAATAAATTTTAGCCCCCATCCGTTTTTACATGCTAATCGCTTACCTTTGTATGGCAGTGTAAACGTATGGAAATAAAAGAGGAAAAACTAAATAAGTATGATAAGGCCTATTTGCGCATTGCCCGCGAATGGAGCCGTTTGTCTTACTGCAACCGCAGAAAAGTTGGCGCAATTATTGTAAAAGACAGAATGATAATATCTGATGGTTATAACGGCACACCATCAGGGTTCGAAAATTGTTGCGAAGATACCGAAGGCCTTACCAAATGGTATGTATTGCATGCCGAGGCCAATGCTGTACTTAAAGTTGCACGTTCAACACAATCTTGCGAAGGCGCAACACTTTATATTACCATGTCGCCCTGTAAAGACTGCAGCAAGCTTATACACCAATCGGGCATTAAGCGTGTGGTTTACCAGGAAGATTATAAAGACAACTCCGGGATAGCTTTCCTGGAGCGGGCAGGGGTTATTGTGGATTGCGTGCCGCACCTTGACGAATAATATGAATATTAAAAAAGCATACCTGCCTGTTTTACTGGCAGTTTTTATGGCCATAGGCCTGCTGTTGGGCAGTTTTCTTAACTTCCCTTCAGAGAAGCGCGGGCTAATATCGGGCTCCAATAAAAGCAAGCTTAACAAGCTGATGGATTTTATTGAGAGCGAGTATATTGACGATGTGGATGCCGACTCTATTGTTGACCTTACCGTTAACAGCATCCTCGAAAAGCTTGATCCACATTCTGTATATATCGCTAAAAGCGAAATGGAAGAAGTAGCCCAGAGCATGAAAGGTGACTTTGTGGGTATTGGTGTAAACTTTTATATGTATAAAGATTCGGTTGCAGTAATAAAACCCATACCGGGCGGCCCATCTGAAAAGGCAGGAATAAAGGCCGGCGACCGTATTTTATATGCCAATAATGACAAGCTGTTTGGCAGGAAACTGCCTAACGACAGCCTTTTCTCTAAACTGAAAGGCGCGGAGGGCTCTAAATTAACCCTTACAATATTCCGCAAAAGCGAAAACAAAAAATTTAAGGTTGCCGTAACACGCGATGTGGTGCCCATTAAAAGTGTAGATGCAGCGGTAATGGCGAACACAACAACCGGTTACATTAAAATTAACCGCTTTGCCGAAACTACCTATTATGAGTTTAAGGAATCGCTTAAAAGCCTTAAGGCAGAAGGCGCTAAAGCCCTTATTATAGATCTTCGGGATAATGGCGGGGGATACCTTGAAAAAGCCGTTGAAATTGCCGATGACCTGCTTAAAGACGATTTGGTTATAGTTAAGACCAAAAATAAAAAAGAGCGCGAAGATATTACCTATGCCACCAGTGGCGGCCTGTTTGAAAGCGGCAAGGTATATGTGCTGATAAACGAAAACAGCGCTTCTGCAAGTGAGATACTCGCGGGTGCCATACAGGATAACGACCGGGGCACAATAGTAGGCAGGCGTTCGTTTGGCAAGGGGCTGGTGCAGCGCGAAATGCCTTTAGGCGACGGCAGTGCTGTAAGGCTCACTGTAGCGCGTTATTATACGCCATCAGGGCGCTCAATACAGCGCAGCTATGCCAACGGAGGCGATGCTTATTTTAATGAATTTGAAAAGCGTTTTGAGAGCGGTGAGCTTTATGCAGCCGACAGTATAAAAGTTGCCGATACCCTTAAATTTAAAACCCTGAAAGGCCGCACCGTTTACGGCGGCGGTGGTATTATTCCTGATGTTTTTGTACCATTGGAAGGGGAGCATGGCGATGAAGCTGTGCTGATGATAATGCAGAGCGGTGTAGTCAGCTATTTTGTGTTTGAGCAGCTTGACGGTAACCGCAAAGAATTTACCGGCTTAAATGTACAGCAGCTTACAGATAAGGTTATCAATACTGATAAGTATTACAGTATTTTTGGTAAATATCTTTCTGACAATGGGTTGCTATTGCCGCTTGCAAAATACAAGCAAAAAGTAAAATATTACCTTGCAGCAGAGTTTGCAAGGCAGCTTATAAGCGACAAGGCTTATTATCAAATGCTGCTGAGGGAAGATAAGATGATTAAAGCAGTCCTCAAATAATAATCATGCAAAAGACAGTAACCTGCCAAACCACATTTATGAGGTAATTATGAGTGAAATGTAAAAAAAGTTACATTTGCGGCTGTTAACATCAATGATTACCATAATCATTAGTTTAGTTGCATTATAATGAAACCAATCCACATTAAAATTATCTATACTTCCATTGCACTAATCCTGCTTGGCGATCTTATTTATTCTTATAAGCAATATAACCGAAGCGGAATTGACGGCGATTTCCCGCGCATTGTTTTGGGGCAGGAAGAGTATGATAAAGTACTGAATGACCCTTTAGGCATTTCTACATTCAGTGGTGAAAGTTACCCCGGTACTAACAGGTATACTGCACACAAGGTAATGTCAGTATACTTTAAGCGCGTGCCGTTTTTCTTTCAGAATTTTTTATCTCCCATAGACAGCTTGTACTTAAGCATAACCCTCGCAAAGTTTGCAATACATTTAATGCTTTTGCTTCTTTTTGGAACTTATATAAATGTATGGTTTCGGTGGGCAAAATGGAAAAGCTACCTTATATCGGCGGCGATAATAAGCTCTTTTTTTATTGGTGGTTCTGTATATACAGAACACCTTCAGGTAATAGACCCATGTATTACTTATGCAATGTTTTACCCTTTGCCATTGGCTGCTTTACTGGCTTTTTACTTGCCATTTTATAAATATTATATAACAGGAAATATTTCTAAATCGCCATCATTTATTGTGTTGTGGATACTCTTTGCCCTTGGCCTGGTATTTTTCGGGCCTTTGCCGGCGGCTTTGTTACTTACATCCATTCCACTATTTGCAATGGGTTTGTTATGTAGGGCTTATGGAAACCTTCCTGCAGGCTCTGGAAGAATTGTGAATGTATTTAAAGGATTGAACCGTACTGTGGTTATCTTACTCTGTTTTGCATTTGTATTTGCGCTTTACTCATTTTATATTGGTACAAAGAATAGCGAAAGTGCTGATCCAATGGCTTTAAAAGAGCGATTTATGTTTTTGTTTAAAGGTATTCAGGAAGTATTCTTTAATAAAGAACATGGAGTGGCTTACCTCTTTTTGGTAACAGTTATAAATGTGCTGTTGCTGGCGTATCTTTATGGCAAAGAGAATAAAGCTTTTCTATATCTGGTGGCAGGGCTTGCAGTGTTCAGCTTGATATATATTTTCCTGCTGCCCCTTGGTGGCTACAGGTATTATAGGCCTTTAATCTTAAGGCGTGATACTACGCTGCCTGTACTTTTTATCTTGTTTTATGTATTCACTACATCGGGCTTATTACTTTTACGAAACTGCCCAGGCAAGCTTAAAGCATATCCGTTTGTTTTTATCGCGGTGGTAGTTTTACATTTCGGGATTATAGATACTGAGATGCCGGGATATTATTCAAGAAATGAACAAAAACCACTTATGCAAGAGGTAGCGGCTTCAAAAGAAGACTGTGTTTTATTAAATCATACAGTACCCATTGCAAGTTGGAACTTTAATGCAGAATGTGAAGAAAGCGAAAATGTGGCAAATTTTTTATTTTTTTATCGTATAACACTACGAAAAGTATATGTGCGGTACAAAGACTATTATGAAGAGCCTGTAAAGTAACAGTACATTATACAACAGGAAAGCGAAATAATTATTCCACTTTCCTATCTATTATATAGCGAGGTCGTTGTTTTACTTCAGCATATATTTTACCGATATATTCGCCTATTATGCCGAAACAGAAAAGCTGAATGCCGCCTAAAAAATACATAGGCAATACTGTAGATACCCAACCGGGAACGGTATGACCCGCAAATAAAGATACCATTGCATAGCAACTCATACCAATGCATGCTATAAAAATTGCAAAGCCAATAATACTTACCAACTTAAGCGGATAGTTGCTGAATGAGGTTATGCCATTCCATGCAAACGACAGCATTTTTTTGAGCGGGTATTTTGAATCGCCCGCAAAACGCTCAAGGCGGTCATAATATACCATTTCCCTGCTGTAGCCTATAGAGGGAATAATGCCACGCAAAAACAGGTTTACTTCGGTATATCCTGAAAGCGCAGCAATAACCCTTTTACTGCACAGCCTGAAATCGGCATGGTTATGCACCAGATTTACTTTCATTTTTTTGGCAAAGTTGTAAAACATCAGGGCAGTATTGCGTTTAAAAGCGGTATCGGTAGTGCGCTCGCGGCGCACACCATATACTACATCTGTACCCTTAACAAACTTGTCAATCATCTCAGGTATAGCATTGATATCGTCCTGCAGGTCGGCATCTATGGATATAAGCGCATCAGCTTCGTTATTAAAAGTTAGCAGGCCTGCAAGCAGTGCATTTTGGTGGCCTACATTCCCGGCAAGCTTCAGCCCTTTTACAAGCGGATATTGCTGTACAAGTGTTTCGGTAATTTCCCAGGTTTTGTCGCGGCTGCCGTCATCTACAAAAACAATAAAGCTTTCGGCTGAAACAGTATTCTGCTCTATAAGCCCTGTAAGTAAAGTGTTTAGTTGCGCTGCTGTTTCGGGCAGGACCTCCTGCTCATTATAGCAGGGTGATACTATCCCTATTACAGGCTTTTGGATTGCGGTATTCATTAGTTGTTTGGTAACGTAGGGTTATTCATGATTTATGGCGCAATTTACTTAAATTATTGAAGGTTTAATGGCTCTCAAAACAAAAACAGCAACCGGGTATGGTTGCTGTATGTTAATGATACTGATATTAATTTCAGCTTCTTGTGCTGTCATGGTATTGTGCAGGTATCCCGCTATTCCATTCAGTAAGTATATCGGTGGCTACAGCAGCGCCGCTACCTGCGGCAATGGCTACCTGGCTGCGCCAGCCTGCAAGTGTGCCGGCCACATATATGCCTTCATCAACTTTATGGTCTGTATTTGTTAACTGAATGCGGTTCTTTTCCGGCAATGCTTTAGGGTGTGGGGCTACATACTGTATAAGCCCTTCTATGCTAAATGTAGGTGCAGAGCCTACCGCTACAACAATTGTTTTGGCAGTATAGGTGTTTTTATTGGTAGTAACAGTAAAGTTACCGGCATTGCCATCAACACGCATTACCTTCTCTTTATCGATTTGCTGTACCTGCGGGTATTGATGTGCCAGGTGCTGCAGGCTTTCCTCCATAAGGTCCTTGCCAAGTTTACCCGCTGCAATACCATAACCGTTATAAAAAATGGCATCCTGCAGGGCAGATGCCTTCTGGTGTGTTAGTATTGCTATTTTTTTATCGGCTGCATAAGGTTTAACCTGTGCTGAGCCTAATATTAAAGCGCAGGAAACGCCCGAAGCGCCCCCACCAATAATAAGTACGTCGAACATATTTTAACTGCGTGTTTTTTCTTCTATGCTTTTTGCCATCCTGAAAATGATAAGTATGCACACTGCGCAAAGTGATGCGATGATACCTATAAGAGCTATAAGGCTGTTGCCCTGAAAAAGATTGCTAAAGTCAAGAAGGGTTATGTTAAATATAATAAGCCCTATTGCAATAGCTATTAGCGTATAAATAAAATATTTCATTGCATTCTATCTTTGATTTATCTATCTCTTTGAGATTCAGTACAAAATTAAGTTATGTAATATTAAAGAAATAATTGTTTAACATTAGCCGCAAATAATTTAACAGCAATGGCAAGTAGTACTACGCCAAATACTTTCCTGATGACTCCTAGCCCGTTAACCCCCAAAAACTTCTCTATTTTAGCTGATGATTTCAGCACGGCATATACCACAATAACATTAATAATTATTGCGGAAATGATGTTTATCTTTTCAAATTCTGCACGTAAAGACAGTATGGTTGTCATAGTACCGGCACCAGCTATAAGCGGAAATGCAATAGGCACTATAGATGCTGTGCTTGGGTTTTCATCTTTATACAGGCGTATGCCCAGTATCATTTCCAATGCAAGGAAAAACAATACAAATGAGCCCGCTACGGCAAAAGAGTTGGCGTCTATCCCTATCAGCTTCAAGATTTCTTCCCCAACAAAAAGGAAAGCAATCATGATAACCATAGCCACAATAGAGGCTTTTTCCGATTGTATATGGCCCAGTTTTGTGCGCAGGTCAACTATAATGGGTATGCTGCCCATTATGTCTATAACCGCAAACAGCACCATGCTCACCGTAAAAACTTCTTTCCAGTCAAATGCCATACCCTTATCCGCTTAGTTTCAGGGTGCAAAATTACCTTATAAATCTGTCGCGACAAGCAAAATTCTTATTTTTTTACAGGATTAGGCTTACGCGTTTTATATATATGTTTTCATTATCTTTGCGGCATGTTTCAACTGGGTAAAACTATTGTCTCTGAAGACATACTTGAAAAAGAATTTGTTTGCAATTTAACGGCATGCAAAGGGGGCTGCTGTATAGACGGCGATGCAGGCGCACCCCTTAATGAAGAGGAAACCAAAATACTGGAACAGGTTTACCCTGTGGTAAAACCATTTTTGCGCAAAGAAGGTGTTGCTGCAATAGAGGCGCAGGGCACATGGGTGGTGGGTACCGATGGCGACCTTGAAACCCCGCTTATAGATAATAAAGACTGCGCTTATGTAATTTTTGATGGTAAAACTGCCCTGTGCGGTATAGAACAGGCTTACAACCAAGGACTTATTTCTTGGAAAAAACCGGTAAGCTGCCATTTATACCCGGTAAGAGTTAAAGACTTTTCTGAGTTTTCGGCGGTAAATTATGACCGCTGGGATATTTGCAGCCCTGCCTGTTCGCTTGGTAAGGAGCTGGAAGTACCCGTATATAAATTTGTGCGCGAGGCGCTCATTCGCCGTTTTGGCGAAGACTGGTATACCGAACTTGAAAAGGTGGCGGCAGAGCTTAAGGAGCAGCCCCTTAAAAGACGCCGTTAACCCGCATAAAAACTACACCTAAGGCTTCTTTTTAATGCCTTTATTTCTTAAATTTATATTTTACAATATCTTAATTTTCAGGTTATTGTAATGTTGCGTTATTATTGCTGCAATATTAAAGCGTTGTTAAAAACTATTGCCGATTGTGAATAAGTTTGGCTTTCATTTTCTGTCTCAAATGCCAATCTTTGTACTATCCCTTACACGAAAAAATCATTTTTTATAATACTATAAAAGTCAAAATATTATGTCCGTAACAGAGCCGATCTTACAGGAAAATAAAAACAGGTTTGTGATATTCCCCATTAAACACCACGATATTTGGGACTGGTACAAAAAAATGGAAGCCAGTTTCTGGACGGCTGAAGAAATAGACCTGCACCAGGACCTGAACGACTGGAACAATAAGCTGAATGATGATGAGAAGTACTTTATAAAGCATATACTTGCTTTTTTTGCGGCATCTGACGGTATAGTGAATGAAAACCTTGCAGAGAATTTTGTAAACGAGGTACAGTATGCCGAAGCAAAATTCTTTTACGGCTTCCAGATCATGATGGAGAACATTCACAGTGAAACCTATTCGCTGCTGATAGATACCTATGTTAAAGACGAAGCCGAGAAAGACAAGCTGTTTCGTGCTATAGAGGTGTTTCCTGCCATTATGAAAAAAGCTGACTGGGCGCTTAAATGGATAGAGAGCGAATCATTCGCCGAAAGGCTTATAGCGTTTGCTGCAGTAGAAGGCATTTTCTTTTCGGGTGCATTCTGTTCTATCTTCTGGCTTAAAAAGCGCGGACTTATGCCTGGGCTAACCTTCTCTAACGAACTTATTTCGCGAGATGAGGGCGTGCACTGCGACTTTGCCGTGCACCTGCACAACAACCACCTTATAAACAAGGTTTCTAAAGACAGGATTAAAGAAATTATTATAGATGCCCTTAATATAGAGCGTGAGTTTATAACAGAATCGCTTCCGGTAAGCCTTATTGGCATGAATGCAACCCTGATGACGCAGTACCTTGAGTTTGTAACCGACAGGCTTTTGGTGGAGCTGGGCTGCGAAAGGCAGTATAACGTGGGCAACCCGTTCGATTTTATGGATATGATATCATTGCAGGGTAAAACCAACTTCTTTGAAAAAAGGGTTTCAGAATACCAGAAAGCAGGCGTTATAAATAAAGATACCGATTCGCAGAAGATAAGCTTTGACGCCGATTTCTAAAAAATAATAAAGAATAAAATCAGTAAAGGGTGCGCGCACCCTCCATTACTAACCTTAAAATATTGCCATATGTATGTAGTAAAAAGAGACGGTCGGAGAGAGCCGGTAATGTTCGATAAGATAACGGATAGGGTAAGGATGCTGTGCTATGAGCTTAGCGAACTGGTAGATCCGGTAAAAGTAGCAATGCGTGTTATTGAAGGGTTATATGATGGTGTTACAACCAGCGAGCTGGATAACCTTGCTGCCGAAACTGCCGCCGCCATGACAATTTCTCACCCCGACTACGCACAACTGGCTGCCCGTATAGCGGTTTCTAACCTGCATAAAAATACCAAGAAGTCCTTCTCTGAAACCATGAGTGATATGTATCACTACGTGAACCCGAGAACAGGGCAGGAGTCGCCGCTTCTTTCAGATGAGGTATATGAGGCTATAATGGCAAATGCCGAGATTTTAGACTCTAACATTATATACAACAGAGATTTTAATTATGATTACTTCGGGTTTAAAACCCTGGAGCGCTCTTACCTGTTAAAGATAAACGGTAAGATTGTAGAGCGCCCGCAGCATATGCTTATGCGTGTATCTGTAGGTATTCACCTTAACGATATAGATGCAGTTCTTGAAACGTATGAGCTGATGTCTAAAAAATACTTTACCCACGCCACGCCTACACTGTTCAACTCGGGTACGCCAAAGCCGCAAATGTCGTCGTGCTTTTTGCTTACCATGAAAGATGACAGTATAGACGGTATATATGACACCCTGAAAAACACGGCTAAGATATCGCAGTCGGCAGGGGGTATAGGCTTGTCTATACACAATGTAAGGGCAACAGGGTCTTACATTCGCGGCACAAACGGTACCTCTAACGGTATTGTGCCGATGTTGCGTGTGTTTAATGATACTGCCCGCTATGTAGACCAGGGCGGCGGTAAGCGCAAAGGCAGTTTTGCTATTTATATAGAGCCGTGGCATGCCGATATTTTCGACTTCCTGGAACTGCGCAAAAACCACGGTAAGGAAGAAATGCGCGCACGCGATTTATTCCTTGCATTATGGATTCCGGACCTGTTCATGAAGCGTGTAGAGGAAGACAGTACCTGGACACTGATGTGCCCTAACGAGTGCCCGGGCCTTTATGATGTGCACAGCGACGAGTTTGACGAGCTTTACCTTAAGTATGAAGCTGCCAACAAAGGCCGCAAAACGGTTAAAGCGCGCGAGCTTTGGGAAAAAGTGCTTGAATCTCAGATAGAGACAGGATTGCCATACATGCTGTATAAAGATGCAGCCAACCGCAAATCGAACCAAAAGAATCTGGGTACCATACGTTCGTCTAACCTGTGCACGGAGATTATGGAATATACGGCTCCCGATGAGGTGGCGGTGTGTAACTTAGCCTCTATATCGCTGCCGATGTTTGTAGAAGACGGCGTGTTTAACCACCAGTACCTTTTTGAGGTTACCAAGCGTATAACCCGCAACCTTAACAAGGTTATAGACAGGAACTACTACCCTATAAAAGAGGCAGAGAACAGCAACATGCGCCACCGCCCTGTAGGGCTTGGCGTGCAGGGGCTTGCCGATGCACTTATATTGATGAGGCTGCCGTTTACAAGTGATGAAGCGAAGCAGGCCAACCAGGAAATATTTGAAACCATCTATTTTGCTGCCGTTACCGCCAGTATGGAAATGGCAAAAGAAGAAGGGCCTTACTCAAGTTTTAAAGGTTCGCCTATTAGCGAAGGGCAGTTTCAGTACAACCTGTGGGGGCTTAATGACAGCGACCTGAGCGGGCGCTGGGACTGGGCATCACTTCGTAAAGAAGTTATGGAAAACGGGGTGAGGAACTCATTGTTGCTTGCACCAATGCCAACAGCTTCTACATCTCAGATACTGGGTAATAATGAGGCGTTCGAGCCTTACACCAGCAACATATATACAAGAAGGGTACTTTCGGGCGAGTTTATCGTGGTAAACAAACACCTGCTGCGCGACCTTGTTGACCTTGGCCTGTGGAACGAAAACCTGAAGCAGGAAATAATGAGGGCAAACGGCTCGGTACAGGATATAGATGGTATCCCTCAGGATATAAAAGAGCTGTACAAGACCGTGTGGGAGATGAGCATGAAAGATATCATAGACATGTCGCGCCAAAGGGGTTACTTTATAGACCAAAGCCAGTCGCTTAACCTGTTTATGGAAAATGCCACATTCGGCAAACTAACCTCAATGCACTTCTATGCATGGAAGAGCGGGCTTAAAACCGGTATGTATTACCTGAGGACGAAGAGTGCGGTAGATGCTATTAAGTTTACCCTTAATAACGATAAAAAAGAGCAGCCACAACCGGCAGTTGTGGAAGCGGTTGCGGCAGGCACCGAAGCCGAAGGCATGAGCCAGACGGAATTTAAAGCCATGCTGGAGCGCTCCAGGAACGCAGATCCTGAAGATTGCGAAATGTGCGGATCTTAATTTAATAGGGTTGCGATTTTTTGCGAATAAATTGAATAACAAACACAAATAGGATTATCAACCAAAAACTAAGGAGCAGCCTGTCTGCTCCTTGTTTTAATTTTATCAACTATGAATACAAACATTACTATTGATGTAGATCACACCCTTATGGCATCTTCAGGCAAACGCTTTGCCAACCTGTTGTTAGACTGGGTTGTTGTTTATGCATTTTCGCTGCTTACAGGTGTTTTCCTCGGATTACTTTCGCTTTTGGGTATAGATGGCCCTTTAATCTGGCTGTCGCAGGCAGATGGCTTTGATAATCTTGTGGTAACGGTATTGATATGGACTTTTTATTACAGCATTACCGAAAGTATTTTTTCACGCAGTATCGGCAAATTTATAACCGGTACAAAAGTGGTAATGCAGGATGGCAGCAAACCATCGGCAGGTGTAATTATTTTGCGCTCATTTTGCCGCCTTATCCCTTTTGAGGCTTTTTCATTTTTGGGTTCGCCACCGCGCGGCTGGCACGACAGCCTTACAGAAACATATGTTGTAGATGCTAAAAAGCTTAAAGAGGCTATGGAGCTTAAAAGCGCATTTGATGAAATTGGAAAGCCTGAAATGCTTTAAAACAAACAAAATATGTCTAAAGATAAAAAAGCAATATACACAGGTAAAATAGAGCAGGATGCCGACGGCAATTATTTTTGTGATATATACCTGCTGGATTACCGAAAAGTCGCTTCCGGTTTTTCACTCGGAGAAGAAATACACATCAATTCGGTAGAAGAAAACCAGAGCGATAAAAGCAATGGGAAATATCCTTTTAAATCGAAAAACTTTGTTTCGGCCAACAAATCAAAGTTTATAAAGTAGCCGGATGTTTCGATGTCCGGTGTTGTTCAATGTTTAAAGTTTAAGGTTTTGTACTTAATCTAATTCTGAAATCTGAAATCAAAAAAATGATGCAATGGGAACAGCTACTGTCATTAAAAAGGCAGGGCGATACAAGCAAGAGGCTACGTAAAGAACAGGACGATACACGTTTGGGTTTTGAGGTAGATTATGACCGTATAATATTCTCATCGGCTTTCAGGAGCCTGCAGGATAAAACACAGGTTATACCCCTTTCTAAAACTGATTTTGTGCACACCCGCCTTACCCATAGCCTTGAGGTTTCGGTAGTAGGCCGCTCGCTTGGCAGGCTTGTAGGCAAACAGATTTTAGAAAAAAGGCCGTACCTGCAGGACATCCACGGTTTCCACATGAACGATTTTGGCGCTATAGTAGCCGCCGCCGCCCTTGCACATGATATTGGCAACCCGCCGTTTGGGCACTCGGGTGAAAAAGCGATTGGTGAATACTTTAAAACAGGGAAAGGGCAACAGTACCGCGACAGCCTTACCGATAAAGAGTGGCAGGATTTAGTAGATTTTGAGGGTAACGCCAACGGTTTTAACCTGCTTACGGCCTCACGCCCCGGTATAGAGGGTGGTCTGCGCATATCCTACGCCACGCTGGGTGCTTTTATGAAGTATCCTAAAGAATCATTGCCTAAAAAGCCTACAGCTAATATAGCAGATAAAAAATATGGTTTCTTTCAGTGTGATAAGGATTTCTTTCAGGATGTGGCGCAGGAGCTTGGGCTTATACCGAATAAAGAGGGAGAAGATACCGGTTATGAGCGCCACCCGCTTGCTTACCTTGTAGAAGCCGCCGATGATATCTGCTACACCATAATCGATTTTGAAGACGGTATCAACCTTGGGCTTATAGCCGAAGATTATGCCCTTGAATACCTTATAAAGCTGGTTAAGAATACTGTTCAGGTAGAGAAATATAAAAGCCTTACTACAAAGGAAGACCGTATAAGTTACCTGAGGGCACTCGCCATCAGCAGCCTTATAAGTGATGCGGTTGCAATTTTCCTTGAAAATGAAGAACTGATACTGGCAGGCAAATATCCGTATGCGCTTACAGAGCAGGGGCAATATACCGCACAGATAAAAGATATACTGGATATTAGCCGCAAAAATGTGTACCAAAGCCGCGAGGTGGTAGAAAAAGAAGTTATAGGCTACCGTATCATCAACACGCTTTTAGATACCTTTTGTACCGCTTATAACAATAAGTTTGAAGGCAGGGAAAGCAATTATGACAAGCTGGTACTAAAAATGCTGCCGGAACGCTTTGTAACCGAAAAAATGAATCTGTATGACAGGCTGCTGCACATTTGCCACTTTGTTTCTACGCTTACAGATGGTAAAGCTGTATTGCTTTATAACACCATTACGGGAGCGAGATAACGATTATAATTTATTGTATGTGGAGCTTTTATAGCTGTTTTTGAGTTGCTAAAAAGTATAACTTAACCCAAGCGACAGCATTTGCTTTAGCTGTAGTTTAGGGCCGCCTTCAATTACTTCTCCGTCCACTTCTTCTTTAGACTTTATATCGTCGTCATAAATAATATGCGCACCAATGTTGGCTTTTACATATTCGTTAACCGTCATATCTAAAGACCATTGCCAGTCAACATCTATATTGCCGAAGTTATTAAGGTAATCGGTATAAAAACTTATCTTATGGTCAAGCATTATATTCTTAAATACCTGGCGCTTTAAGCTGTTGGTAACTAATATACCTATCTCTGTGCGCGATGTGCGCCCATTCCGTATCAGGTTGCCATCTGCATCATACACCGCTCCTTCTACCCCGAAAGCGCCCTGGTTAGCCAGCGTGCGGTTCATTACAAGGGTGGTTTTGTTGGTAAGCGGCGAAAAATAAGCATTAAGCCCTAAATCTTTCCGAATGTATTCAGAACCTACCCCCAAAAAGATATAAGCAGGTGAAAACGGCCCTGATATTTCATCCTCTGTATTAGGATAGGCATAACCGTTGGCAAACTGTGTGTTAAAATTAAATTTGGCACTGTAATACCAGTTAGAAACCGTATCGCGCCTGTAGCCGAAAGTTGAGTTGAGCTGTATCTGGTCGTCTGTTTTGCGCATTTCCTGCCCTTCCTGGCTGTTAAGGCCGTAGCGCAGCACCAATTCGTTATCCCAGTTCAGGTTTTTCTTATGGTAGTTGCGTGCAAAGTTTCCTTTGCCCAGTACAGTTATAGAGTTGTTACCCCCCACACTCCAGTTAACAAAGGCAATTTGAGAAATATCCATCCCTACTTTATTGGTACGTTCCCAATACGTAATAGAGTCGGGCAGGGTAGTAACTATCATTTGAGGATATGCAAGTTGTATAAAGGCTATCACCAGCAATGCTGTCAGGCAGGCTCGAAGTCTCATTAAAATGTGGGTTTAATTTTAGATGCGGTGCAAAATTCGTTATTTTCAGTAAGCTGAAAAAATTTCTTTTAAGCTTTTAACGTCAATACCGCAGTATTGTTGTAACTCTGCTACAGTTCCGTGTTCTGTAAATGCATCAGGTACACCTAAAATACTGATTTTTTGAGGATAACCATTTTTTGCTGCAAAAGAGGCAACACTACTGCCGAAACCTCCTGTAACCGTGCCATCTTCAATAGTAATGATAGCAGTAAATTGCCTGAAGATAGTATGCAGTACTTCTTCATTCAGCGGCTTTACAAACCCGAAATGATAGTGCGCTATGGTATTATCAAAACCTCTTAAAGCTTTTATAACATTATTGCCTATGGTGCTGGTAGAAAGTACTGCTGTGCCTTTGCCCTGCTTTATCTGTATAACGCGGTTTATTTCAACAGCTTCAAAAGGTTTTTGCCAGTCGGCGCTCTCAGACCTGCCGCGCGGATAGCGTATGGCAACGGGTTGAGGCAGCCCAAGCTGTGCGGTGTAGAGCATATTGCGTAGTTCAGCCTCATTCAGTGGCGCAAAAATAATAACGTTAGGTATGCAGTTGAGATATGCCAGGTCGAAAACGCCGTGGTGTGTGGCGCCGTCTTCGCCTACAAGCCCCGCCCTGTCAAGGCAAAAAATTACTGGAAGGTTTTGCAATGCCACATCGTGTATAACCTGGTCATAAGCCCTTTGCAGGAAGGTGGAATATATATTGCAAAAAACAGTCATGCCCTGTGTAGCCATACCTGCCGCCAGTGTTACGGCATGCTGCTCGGCTATGCCCACATCAATAGCCCTTTCTGGGAAGGCTTCCATCATGAACTTCATAGAGCTACCCGATGGCATGGCAGGGGTAATTCCTATAATCTTTTCGTTCTGTTCTGCCAGCTCTACCAGCGTAAGCCCGAAAACATCCTGGTATTTGGGTGGTAACCCTGCTTCGGCTTTCGCAAGTATTTCGCCGGTAAGCCTGTCAAACCTGCCGGGCGCGTGGTAACGCACCTGGTCTTCCTCGGCCTGTTTTAAGCCTTTGCCTTTAGTGGTTATTACGTGTAGGAATTTTGGGCCTTTTACCTGTTTTAACCGATCTAATTCTTTCAGTAGGGCAGTAAGGTCGTGCCCGTCTATTGGGCCTGTATAGTCAAAATTAAGTGACTTGATCATATTGTTGCTGCGGGGGTTGCGCCCTTCCTTAACTTCGGTAAGGTAATTTTTAAGGGCGCCCACGCTTGGGTCTATACCAATAGCATTGTCATTAAGCACTACAAGCAGGTTGGCATCGGTTACACCCGCATGGTTAAGCCCTTCAAATGCCATACCTGATGCTATGCTGGCATCGCCAATCACGGCTATATGGTGTTTTTCGGTGTTGCCCTTTAACTGAGAGGCAAGCGCCATACCCAGTGCGGCAGATATAGAGGTGCTGGAGTGCCCTACGCCAAAAGTATCATACTCACTTTCGCTGCGTTTCGGGAAACCGCTTATGCCGCCCCACTGGCGGTTGGTTTCAAACCTATCCTTTCGCCCGGTTAGTATCTTGTGTCCGTACGCCTGGTGGCCTACATCCCAAACCAACAGATCATTTGGGGTATTAAAAACATAGTGAAGGGCAATTGTAAGTTCTGTTACACCCAGGCTTGCACCCAGATGGCCTTCTTTAACTGACACTACATCTATAATAAAACTGCGCAGTTCTGCCGCAAGCTGTGGCAGTTGCTCCGGCTTTAGCTGCCGCAGGTCGTGTGGTGTGTTTATGTTTGCCAGTAACGTGTTTGCCATTGCCGTTTAAGAAAGTTAAGCAAATTTACAATATTAATTTTGTGCGCGCTAATGCACTGTATGGCTTTTACCCTTTATAAAAAAGTGTATTTTTGAAGAAAAATTACTATGAAAAAATTATTTACTTTTTTGGTGTCGGTTATTGCGGTAACCGCTTTTGCACAGGCAGGCAGTTGGGACGAAACTTTTAATGTGGGTACAGGTGCCGATGTGGATGTCTATTCCATTCAGCAGTTATCAGACGGAAAAATACTGATAGCAGGACAGTTTACCGAGTATAACGGGCAACCAGCCGAAAGGATTGCCAAACTGAATGAAGATGGCAGTCTTGATACCTCATGGGTTTCGGAATATGATGGCCCGGGCGTAGCCCAGGTTATGGAAGAGCCGGACGGCAAGTTGCTGTTAGGCGAGCTTTTTGGCGGACTTAAAAGGTTGAATGCCGATGGCACTTTAGATGCAGGCTTTAGTGCGCCTTATAACTTCGGATATGATGTCAGCTTTATTGCAAAGCAGGGCGATAAGTACATAATTTCGGGCGTGTTTAATATTTATGCAGGCGATGGCTTTTACCGAAATATTATGAGGCTTAATTATGATGGCAGCATAGATACTACTTTTCCTCCGGTACAGCTTTATGGTGATTATGCAAGGGCTTATGTGCTTGAGGATAACCGCATTTTTGTTGTTGGAAAAATAGAGTATCATAATGATACGCCAGTAGGCAATGTATTTATTTTAGATGAGTATGGCGCATTAGATACTTCTTTTGTCCAGGGAACAGGCTCAGGCAATGGAGGGATTGTAAGGTGTATGGCGGTACAGCCCGATGGAAAATATGTTATAGGTGGTACTTTCTTAATGATAAACGGCGAAGAACAAAACTTACTGGCAAGGCTGAATACCGATGGCAGCCTTGATAACAGCTTTAATCCCCCGGCAGGTGACGGTATCCAGGTAATGAATATGGTAATACAAGCTGACGGTAAAATTATTGCAGGTGGATATTTTCATGATGCCGTAATAGATCTTGATCCTATAGATGATACAGTACCTGTTTATTTCAACAGGTTTAATACTGATGGCAGTATAGATACTACTTTTGATACCGGTAGTAATTTTAGTAATGTTGTGCTTAGTGTAGCCCTGCAGGATGATAACAAAATACTTGCAAGCGGCTGGTTTGAGTCTTTTGATGGCGAAGAGCGTCCACGCGTTGCAAGGCTTAATCCGGGTACTCTTTCAATAAAAGATACCGAAGCCTTTTCTGTGTCACTATATCCTAACCCTGTAACCGATAAACTTACGCTTAGCCTTAATAATCTGAATGCTGATGCAGAAGTTGTAGTTACCGATATAACCGGCAAAACAGTACATACAGCAACTTATAACAGTGCTGTGGGTGCCATAGATATGTCAGGATTGCAAAAGGGGCTTTATATAATAAAAGTAACTGCCGGCCAGCAAAGCTTTACCTCTAAAATTATAAAGCAGTAACGATACTAACGTAAAGTGTGTAGCAGCTAAAGTATGGATGTATTTACCGACGAATATTTTATGAGGAAAGCCCTTCAGGAAGCGCAGGCTGCTTATGATAAGGGCGAAATACCCGTAGGTGCGGTTGTGGCTGTTGACGGCAAAATAATAGCCCGTTCGCATAACCTTACAGAACTGCTTCACGATGTTACCGCCCATGCCGAAATGCAGGCCATAACATCGGCTGCAAATTTTTTAGGAGGTAAATACCTAACAGGCTGTACGCTTTATGTTACGCTTGAGCCCTGCCAGATGTGCGCAGGCGCATTATACTGGAGCCAGGTTTCGCACGTCGTTTTTGGCGCTGCCGATGAGCAGCGTGGCTATCGCGCCATGGGTACAAAGCTGCACCCGAAAACAACGGTAAAAAAAGGTGTGCTTGCTGAAGAATGCGGCAGCCTGGTATTGCAATTTTTCAGGGAGAGGCGATAAGGGCAGTTACTTACTGCCCTTATCCATATTTTAAAAAATAATCCTATATTTATTACAATATTGCTGTGCTTCTTTTAGTTACAGTGGTAAACCATACATTAACCTGTAAACCCATCCTGCCATGAAAAATTTCCGCCTGCTGCTGCTATTTTCGGCAATGCTGCTTGTGCTCTCATGTTCTAAAGATTCCCGTGAAGATTTTGAATCAGATCCTTCCCTTTACAGGGAATACATAACCAGCTATACCTCCGGCGTTATTTCTGCAAAAGCAGATATACAGGTTGGACTTACCTTTATGAATAAGGACTGGGCGGTGAATAAGGAACTCGACAGTGACTATTTCAGCATATCGCCGGCAGTAGATGGTAAGGTGCTGTTGCTGGAAAATAATATGCTTACATTCCGGCCCGATGAGCGGCTGGATGAAAATAAGGAATATCGCATTACACTGCACTTAGGTAAAATTACAGATGTACCGAAAGAGCTGGAGGAGTTCCGCTTTATTGTAAAGACACTCGAGCAGGATTTTATGGTAACCACGCTCGATTTACAGTCGCACTCCCGCGACTGGCAGTACCTCAACGCAATGGTTAAAACCAGCGATTACCTTGACGCACAACTTGCAGGCAAGCTGGTAAGCGCAGAGCAGGACGGCAGGAAGCTGCCCATTCGTTTCGACCAGAAAAAAGGTGAGGCAACACAGTTCTTGTTTGTAATTGACAGTATAGAGCGCAAAGCTGAGGACAGTAAGATACTGATAAGCTGGAACGGCGATGCTATAAATAAAGACAAGGCAGGCAAAGAAGAGTTTGTAATTCCGGGTAAGAATAACTTTAAGGTTATAAGTATAGACCCGGGTACCGATGATAACAAATCATTGCTCATCAATTTTTCTGACCCTGTAAAAAAAGGCCAGAATTTTGATGGCCTTGTAGCGGTTGAAGGTGCAGGCAATATGAAGTTTGCTACCGATGGCAACCTGCTTAAGGTGTTTTTCGACCAGCCGCTTAACGGAAAATTAAAGGTTGAGGTTTTTCAGGGGATAGAAAGTACAGACGGTTATAAAACCAAAGCCACTTATACAGCAGAGGTATCGTTTGAGCAGATGAAGCCGGAGGTACAGTTTTTAAAAAGCGGTACCATACTGCCTGCATCAAGCAACCTGAAGCTCAACTTTAAAGCGGTTAACCTTAGCGCAGTAGATGTTAAAGTGTACCGTATTTATGAAAATAATGTGTTGCAGTTCCTTCAGGATAATGAACTTAATGGTGCTTACAGCCTCCGAAAAGTGGCGCTGCCTGTTGCCAAGAAAAAGATTGTGCTTAACGCCGACAAGATGTTTAACTACAGCCGTTGGAACAATTATGCGCTGGATCTTTCTACCATTATTAAACCCGAGCAGGGCGCTATATACCGTGTAGAGCTTGCCATCCGTAAGTCATATTCGCTCTACCGCTGCGGTGCAGGTACGGTTAATGAAGAAGAAGAGGAGGAAGATGAGTCGCGTGAGGATGCTGAATTTTATGGCGGCTTTGATGATGAATACTATGACTATTATGATTACGACTATAACTGGAGCGAGAGGGAAGACCCTTGTGCAAGGTCATACTACTACAATAAAAAGATTGCCACCAACGTACTGGCAACAGATTTGGGCGTAATAGCCAAAGGCGGCGAGAACAACACCTATTTCTTTTCAGTTAACAGCATTACTACTACAGAGCCTGTAAGCGGCGCTAAAATAGATATCTACAATTTCCAGCAGCAAAAAGTAGCTTCTGCCGAAACAGGGCCTGAAGGCTCGGCAACTATTACGCTTGATAAAAAAGCCTTTTTTGCCATTGTGAAAAAGGGTGAGAATACCACCTATGTAAAAATGGCTGACGGGAACTCGCTCTCGGTAAGTAATTTTGAAGTAGATGGTACCAAACTTCAAAAGGGGCTTAAAGGCTATATATATGGCGAGCGTGGGGTGTGGCGTCCCGGAGATACGTTGTACATAGGTTTTATACTGAATGATAAAGCGGCCAAGCTGCCGCCATCGCACCCTATAAAGCTAAGGCTGAATGACCCTAATGGTAAGCTGGTTTATGAAGCGGTGCAGACCTACAACGAAAAGAACCATTATACGTTTATGGTGCCTACAAGCGCTAATGCGCCAACAGGCAACTGGGAGGCGGTTATGAATGTAGGCGGGGCTAAATTCTACAAAAGCATCAAAATAGAAACCATTAAACCCAACAGGCTTAAAATAAAAAATGGCTTTGATGGCAAAACACTTTCGGCTAATGAGCCAAATACGGCAGGGCTTGATATTACATGGCTGCACGGTGCCGTGGCAAAAGGGCTAAAGGTAGAAATGCAGGCTAAATTCATGAAACAGGAAACAACCTTTAAAGGCTATCCTAATTATGTTTTTGATGATCCGGCACAGGATTTTCGTACACAGGAAGTTAATATATTTTCGGGTAAGGTAGATGATAACGGGCATGCAAACGTAACACTGCAACCCTCATTAGAGAGTGCTGCGCCCGGCAAACTGAAAGCGGCTATTATCACCAAAGCCTATGAAAGAGGGGGCGACTTCAGCACCGATGTAATAACTGCTACTTATTCGCCTTATGAAACGTATGTAGGGATTAAATCGCCGGAGCCAAACAAATATGGAATGCTTGAAACCGGCAAAGACCAGCGTTTTGACATTGTGGCTTTAAGCGAAGGCGGCAAGCCTAAAGCAGGGCGAAAGCTCAATGTGCGCGTGTTTAAAGTAGAATGGCGCTGGTGGTGGGATGCTACACATGATAATATGTCATCTTACAGCCAGGCGCTAAGTAATACGCCTTTCTTAGAGAAGAACGTAACCACCGATAGTAAGGGTAAAGCATCTTTCAATGTAAAAGTTGAAGATGATATGTGGGGGCGCTACCTGGTTTATGTAACCGATGGACAGGGAGGGCACTCGGCAGGTATGACGGTGCTTATCGACTGGCCTTACTGGTACGGGCGCAGCAAAAATTCCGGCGGCGAAGAAGCGGCTATGCTGGTATTTACAACCGATAAAGAAAAATATGCCACAGGCGAAAAAGCGGTAGTGTCTTTTCCTTCCGGCGAGGGTGGGCGTGCGCTCATATCGCTTGAAAATGGCTCTGAAGTGGTGCAGACCTACTGGGTGAATACGCTGAAAGGCGAAACACGGGTAGAAATACCAATAACCGAAAAAATGGCTCCCAATGTTTATATCAACATTACGCTGCTGCAGCCGCACGCCAATACTAAAAACGATTCGCCTATTCGCATGTACGGCATAGTGCCGATTGAGGTGGTGGATAAAAATACCATACTCGAGCCGCAGATAACCATGCCTGAAGTACTGAAACCTGAACAAAAAGTAAAGATAAAAGTAAGTGAAAAAACAGGCAAGGCTATGACCTATACTATTGCGATAGTGGATGACGGCTTGCTCGACCTTACCCGTTTTAAAACGCCCAATGCATGGGATGCCTTTTATGCTAAAGAGGCACTGGGCGTAAAAACCTGGGATGTTTATGATGATGTTATAGGCGCTTACGGTGGTAAGGTAAACCAGGTATTCAGCATAGGTGGTGATGAAGACCTTGGCGGCGGCAAAGCTAAAAAAGCAAACCGTTTTAAGCCTGTTGTAATATACCTGGGGCCATTCTCTTTGGCAAAAGGGCAAAGTAAAACGCATGAGGTTACGCTCCCAAAATATATTGGATCGGTACGCACTATGGTGGTTGCTGCAAATGATGATATGAATGCTTATGGCAAAGCCGAAAAAACGACACCTGTTCGCAGTCCGCTGATGCTATTGGCATCTTTGCCGAGAAAGGTAACCCCGGGTGAAAAGGTAACGCTGCCTGTTACCGTTTTCGCGATGGAGAACAAGATTAAAAATGTCTCATTACAGGTAAAAGCAACCGGGGGGCTTAAAGTTGCTAATGGAACAGCACGAACAGTTGCCTTTACGCGTCCCGACGAGAAAATAGCTTATTTTGATGTTGAGGTAGGCAATACAACGGGAATTGGTAAAGTGACTGTTACGGCCTATTCCGGTAACGAAAAGGCAAGCTATGATGTAGAAATTGATATAACCAACCCTAACCCCATAACACAGAATTTCAAGGAACTGGTTATAGAACAGGGTAAAACAGGTACGCTGAACTGGGATGCCTTTGGCGTGCCGGGCAGCAACAAGGCGGTACTCGAAGTGTCATCTTTCCCGTCTATAGATTTTAACCGCAGGCTGGCTTACCTGATACAGTATCCGCATGGCTGCCTTGAGCAGACAACATCTGGCGCGTTCCCGCAATTGTATCTTAACGATATAGCAGATATTGATAAAGACAGGCAGCAAAAGATACAGCGCAATGTAATTGCGGCCATTAACAAGCTGGCGGGCTACCAGACAGGAAGTGGTGGTTTTGCCTATTGGCCCGGCAACATAAATCCTGATGACTGGGGCAGTACTTACGCCGGGCACTTTTTACTTGAGGCAGAGAAGAAAGGCTATAAACTGCCGCTTAATACCAAAAATGCTTTCCTGTCGTACCAGAAGAAGATGGCAAGGCAATGGCGTTATAACGAAGCTTACCATAACGATTTTCCGCAGGCATACAGGCTTTACACGTTAGCGTTGGCAGGCTCGGCTGATCTCTCTGCCATGAACAGGCTTAGGGAGACGAGAGGGCTTAGTAACGAATCTAAACTGCGCCTGGCTGCTGCCTATGCGCTGGCAGGGCAAAAAAGCGCAGGCCTTGCACTGCTTAACCAAAGCAGTATTGATGCTAACGACAACCGCAGCTACTATTACTACTATGACTCGCCGGAGCGTAACAGGGCTATGACACTTGAAACGCTGATACTGCTGGGGCAGAAGGAAAAGGCTTACCGCGTTGCACTTCAGCTTGCGGGACATCTTTCGTCTGGCGAATGGATGAGCACGCAAACCACAGCGTTCTGCCTGTACTCTATGTCAAAATTCGCGAAGGCAAACGGCCCGCAGGGGTTGGATGTTGCCTATACCGTTAAAGGCAAAACTCAGAGTATCAAAACGGGTAAAACCTTTGCGGAGCGAAATCTGCCTCTATCAGCAAACAATGCAGTTTCCATACGCAATAACAAGCAGGGTACACTTTATGTAAAAGTGGTATATAGCGGCATACTGCCTGTTGGTAAAGAACTGGAAGAGCAGCGTGGGCTTAGCACCATCATAAATTTTAAAGACAGGGCGGGCAATATTATCAACCCATCTCAGTTGGCTCAGGGTACCGAGTTTGTGGCCGAGGTAACCGTGATGAACCAAAAGGGCGAATCGGTAGATAATGTGGCGCTGACACAGATTATACCTTCAGGCTGGGAAATTGTAAATACCCGATTTACCGATTTTGGTGCATTTGCCGATAATAAAGCCGATTACATTGATATTCGTGATGACAGGACTAATTTCTACTTCCCGCTAAAAGCCAATGAGTCCAAAACCTTCAGGATATTACTGAATGCTTCCTATCAGGGAACGTATTACCTGCCGGGTGTGCAGTGTGAAGCCATGTATGATAACAGCTTCCTGTCGCGCACCAAAGGACAGTGGGTTAAAGTAGAGAAATAACCTTTGTTAGGTATGTTATGAATGTTAATTTTATTATAAATTTACACCTTAACAACTAAAATACAAATGATTATGAAATCGTTTTTCACTGTTGCCGCGATATTTTTTTGTATTGCGGCATATTGTCAAGACCCATCAAACTCCACAGGCGATTGGAAACGTATTGCAAAAAAAGATCTTGAAAGTCAAAAAGAAGTTTTTGAAGATAATGAAATTGTTTATGGCGAACTAACGGAAACTCTTAGTACAATTTCGGTTACGAGCGAAAGAGAGTATGACAGTATAGTTAATTTATTAAGATATATTGTACCTCAACTTGATGAGTTATATTCTAAAAGAGAAAAAAGTATAACTTTCTATGAAATAAAAGGTGTTCAATCAGATACTTTGTTAGCATATTTTCCTGAACCTGAATATACGCCATCGGTGAGTGAAAGAGCTGATGAAACAGGCAATGAGGCTACAGAAGCAGAAGATAAAGAAGTTTATATTTTGTTTGGAAACGGAAAAGTTATTCGTCCTTCGAATATAAAGGATGAGGATGCTAAGATGATACTGAATGAATTTTTTTCCGAAAACAGTGAATCTCATCTTGGAGATTTTGAAATACCAGCACATAGACAAAAAATAGCAGTGTACCTTCGAGATACGAAAAAAAGCAGGCTCGTAAATTCAGAAAATAATCAATATACTTCAAATAACATAGAATACCTTTATTTTGAAAATATAAAAATCAGTATACGGGAGGGGGGTATATACGATATTAGGCTCATGATGTCTGATGAAAAAAATATACATAAGTATTATTTCTCAAATCAGGTACCAATATCATTGTTGCGCTATATGAAAGTAGCTTCGCGTAGTTATTTATCAAACACAATAAATAGTTCGAATAATCCTAATGAGGTTACAGATACAAAATATAAAGATTATGGAGTAATATTGTCAGATGTACTTCTTTACTTTAATACAACAGGTAATAATTTTGTACCTGATGATGAAGATTATTGTTTCCCCCCGGTTGCTGATGTAGAGAATAAAAACCCTAATGCGGCTCGTGTCTATAAAATAAAACAGGATACTAATTTGCAAAACATTTTGGAGTTGCGAACCTATACTGACTTTTTAGGACTTTTTGATGATGATTCACCAAATGGACTTGTGCAAATAGAAGGTAGAGCAGATTTTTATATTGCACCCTTTCAGCTAACTCCCGTCTTCCCACTAACGATTTTTAAAAAAGCTATGCCTTATGTAAATTTTGCGCGTATTGATGAAGAACTGCGAGAAGTTCCTTTACAGTCTGTTGATGAGGAATCAGGAATGTTTGCTGTAAGCAGACCTTTGGATTTGATTGAGAGGGCTTATTTAGATATGGGCGTGGTAACCGATATTATTGGGTTTTCAATAACTAAAGAATTTCCCTTTTCGGTAAATACATACATCCCTATACGTTACAAAGTTGCTCAGCTTGGATGGCAGAATGATGAAACTGAAAATTTAGATGCAGGCCAAAATTTTAAAACAATAGGTACAGGTGTTGGGGTTCGCATAGAAGTTAAACGTTTCAATAATTTTGGTTTTACACATTCTGTTGAATGGATTAATTATAACCACATCAATAAGTTTGAAACCTTACAAATGCCTAATAATTTTTGGGTATTCGGTAATGAGTCCGAAATTTTTTATTATCCTAACAAATCAAAAAAACAATCCATATTTTTGAGACTCCGAAGCTACCTTAATAATACTGATGGAGAAGATTCTTTCTTTCAACTTCAGTTTGGATACAGATTTGCAATTGGCTTGAGTAAAAAGTAAATGATTTGAAACTGGGATTTAAGAAGCTGCCACGTATTATAGTTTTATGGATAAAAAGAAATAAAATAAAATCGGGTATCATACTGGCGCTGCTGGTATGGTACTGGTTTTGCCTGCCCCGGCAGCTTTTTGATGCGCCGTATGCCACCGTTATAGAAAGCAGTGAGGGCGACCTGCTTGGCGCACGCATTGCAGATGACGGGCAGTGGCGGTTTCCCGCACAGGACAGTGTGCCTTACAAATTCAGGCAATGTATTGTTTACTTTGAAGATCAGCACTTTTACAGCCATCCGGGTTTTAATCCCGGCTCTATTGTGAATGCGGCAAAGCAAAATTATAAAGCAGGGCGTGTGGTGCGTGGCGGCAGTACACTCACGCAGCAGGTAATACGCCTCTCCCGCAACGGGAAAGAACGCAGCTACTTTGAAAAGCTGACAGAGCTCATCCTTGCAACAAGGCTCGAAATAAGGTATACAAAAGATGAAATACTTGGGTTATATGCTGCTCATGCGCCTTTTGGCGGTAACGTGGTAGGGCTGGAAATGGCTTCGTGGCGCTACTTTGGCGTGCATCCGCACCAGTTATCATGGGCTGAGAGTGCCACACTTGCGGTATTGCCCAATGCCCCTGCATTAATCTATCCCGGGCGCAATCATGATAACCTGCTGGCTAAACGCAACCGCCTGTTAAAAAAGCTTCACGACGAAGATGTTATAGATGCTGTTACCTATGAGCTTGCACTTGAGGAAAGTTTACCCGACAGGCCATTTAACCTTCCTGAAACGGCTCCGCATTTGCTGCAACAGGTGGCTATACGTAATAAGGGCGAAAAAATAAAAACTACGGTAAGCCATACATTACAACAGCGGGTCAACCAGATCGTTTCGCGCTATTATAACGAATACAGGCAGACAGAGGTGCATAACATGGCTGTTCTTGTTGTTGATGTGCAAACGCGCAATATCATAGCTTACGTAGGGAATACTCCAACCGACAGGCAGCACCAGAAGGATGTGGATATTATACCCGCACCACGCAGTACCGGCAGTATCTTAAAACCTTTACTTTATGCGGGTATGCTTGATTCAGGTGAGCTGCTGCCGAATACGCTTATAGCTGATATACCTACGCAAATAGCAGGCTATAGCCCGCAGAATTTTGATTTTACTTATGATGGCGCCGTGCCTGCACAAAGAGCGCTTGCACGCAGCCTTAATGTGCCTGCTGTACTGATGCTGAAAGAGTATGGCATAAGCCGCTTTTACGAACAACTTCAGCAATACAGGCTAAGGGATATTAACAGGCGGGCCGACCATTATGGATTGTCATTAATACTCGGGGGAGCTGAATCTAACCTTTGGGATTTATGCCGTACTTATGCGGGGCTGACTTCTACCCTGACTTATTTTTCTTCTAACGATGCAAAGTACCGCACAGGGGAGTTTGCAGAGCTTAACTGGAACAGCAGTACAAAGCGCACTTTTGGCAAAGAAACGTTTAATAAGCTTGTAATTGGGGCTGGTGCCGTTTGGTTAACCTATAATGCCATGAAAGAAGTTAATCGCCCGGAAGGTGATGAGGCATGGCATTTTTATGATTCCTCTTTAGAGATTGCCTGGAAAACAGGTACCAGCTTTGGCGGTCGCGATGCCTGGGCTATAGGTACAAGTCCACGTTATGTGGTTGGTGTCTGGGTGGGCAATGCTTCGGGCGAGGGGAGGCCCTCGCTAACAGGGGTGGGCAGCGCAGCGCCTGTATTGTTTGATGTTTTTAACCTGTTGCCGCGCCAACGGTGGTTTAAAGCTCCGCTAAACGATCTTGAAGAAGCTGAGGTTTGCAGCCTTAGCGGGCACCTTGCAGGTGAATATTGCACGACTGTAAAGCAGTGGATGCCGCTAAGCGGTAAAAAGACAGAAGCCTGCCCGTACCACAGGTTGGTGCATTTAGATGCCCTGCGCCAGTATCAGGTAAACAGCAGTTGCGAGCCGGTAGAAAATATAATTTCTGAACCGTGGTTTGTGCTTCCCCCGGTTATGGAGTGGTATTATAGAAAACAGCATGTAAACTATATGCCCCTGCCACCTGTGCGCAGCGATTGCGGTTTGGCTGCCGCAAACCGTATGGACTTTATTTATCCGAAAGAAAACGGAAAAATATATCTAACCAAAGATTTTAATGGTAAACTTCAGCCTGTTATTTTTAAGGCTGCCCATGCATCTGGAAAAGAGCAGTTGTTCTGGTACCTTAACGGGCAGTACCTGGGCGCGACTAAAACATTTCATGAAATGCAGGTTACCGCTAAGACAGGAAAGTACTATTTAACCGTTACCGATGAAAGCGGGAATGAAATAAGCAGGCGAATTGAAATTATTGCTAAATAGCCTTATGCGCTGGTAGTGGTGTTTTCCTGAACGGCTGGCTCCGGTTTTGCAAAGGCTCTTTTGTTAAATACAATCAGTATGCCTACGCCTACAGATATGGCAGCATCTGCCACATTAAATATAGCGTTGAAGAAAGAAAACTCCTGTCCGCCCCATATCGGCAGCCATGAAGGCAGGTTGCCCCGCCATAAAGGGAAATAGAACATATCTACCACCTTACCGTGAAAAAGCGTTCCATATGGGTCGTCTGCAAAAAGGGTAGCCAGTTGCCCATTGCTGTGATCGAAAATTACTCCGTAAAAAACAGAATCTATAATGTTGCCAAAAGCTCCTGACAGTATAAGCGCTATAGAAACGATGAGGTAGGGTGAAAGATGTTTCTTTACAGAATCATACAGCCACCATCCTATGGCGCCTACTGCCGCTATCCTGAACAGTGTAAGCGTTAGCTTACCGCCCAGCCATGATGGGATTTTAGCGCCCCATGCCATGCCCTCGTTCTCTATAAAATGAATCCTGAACCAGTCCAGCCCCATAACCCTGATTGATTCATCAAGGACAAAATTGGTTTTGATATATATTTTGGATATCTGGTCTATCAGCAATACAAGAATAACAAGGATGTAGGCTTTCTTTAGCGACATTATAAAAATTTTATCCGCAAAAATAATGGAAATTATTTTTATAAGCCGCGAAATTAAGTATTTACTATTGTAAATAAACTAGTTGTTGCGGTGGGCTGCTTAAGCAACTGAAAAATAAAACCGCCCTTAAAAGGGCGGCTGTGTAATTATCGTTGCATATTTTTAGCCTCGATGCTCATAGTGGCATGGGGCACAAGCTTAAGCCTTTCTTTGCTGATAAGCTTGCCGGTAACCTTGCAGATGCCGTATGTTTTGTTCTCTATACGGATAAGCGCGTTTTTAAGGTCGCGGATAAATTTCTCCTGGCGGATGGCCAACTGCGAGTTAGCCTCTTTACTCATGGTTTCGCTGCCTTCTTCAAAAGCCTTGAACGTTGGCGATGTGTCGTCCGTTCCGTTATTAAGGTCGTTCATATATGCGCTGCGGATAAGTTCCAGGTCAGCTTTGGCTTTCTCTATCTTTTTTGTAATAAGTTCCTTAAACTCTGCAAGGTCAGCATCAGAGTATCTTATTTGCTCATCTACCATATTCCACTATTTTGAAATTAATAATAAGGTTTTTATGTCATCAAATTCTATTTCAGTTCCGTTTTCAATATCATTCTTAAATATCAGCTCTTCCGTAAGCGTTTCCGATTTTATGTAATCTTCATTCGCGGAAACGGCGGCATTAAGTGTTTCGTTTGCCTGCAGGTACACTTTTATCTTATCGGTAACCTCAAAACCTGAGTCTTTCCTTATGTTCTGTATCCTGTTTACAAGCTCGCGGGCTATACCCTCTTTCCTTAATTCATCCGTAATGGTTATATCCAGTGCTACTGTTATACCGTTAGTATTTGCTACCAGCCAGCCTTCTATATCCTGAGACGAAATCTCTACGTCTTCAGATGTTAAGGTAACACTTTTTCCTGATATTTCTACTTCGATACTGCCTGATTTCTCTATGGTTGCAATGTGTTCTTGTGAGAAATTTTGTATTTCTTTGGAAATCAATCCCATATCTTTACCAAAACGCGGGCCAAGTACTTTAAAGTTAGGCTTTATCTGCTTAACCAGTACTCCCGAAGCATCATCCATCAACTCTATTTCCTTTACGTTAACCTCTGCTTTTATAAGCTCTGATACCGCTTCTATTTCCGCCTTCTGTTTAGCGTCAAGTACCGGAATCATTACCTTTTGCAGTGGCTGGCGTACTTTTATCATTTCCTTTTTGCGGAGCGACAGTACCAGTGATGAAATGGTTTGGGCCTTCTCCATCCTGCTTTCTAACGATTTATCAACAAAGTTTTCAGCATATGCAGGAAAATCGGACAAATGTACACTGTCATATCGTTCTGACTGTGAAGCCTGTGTTAAATCTTTATAAAGCCTGTCCATAAAAAACGGTGCTATTGGTGCACTTAGTTTGGCAACATTAAGCAGGCAGGTGTAAAGTGTCTGGTAGGCTGCTATTTTATCCTGTGCATATTCGCCTTTCCAGAAACGCCTCCTGCAAAGCCTTACATACCAGTTGCTCAGGTTTTCCTGCACAAAGTCAGATATGGCGCGGGCAGCCTTTGTAGGCTCATAATCGGTATAGTAGCTGTCAACATTCTTTATAAGCGTGTTTAGCTCGCTAAGTATCCATCGGTCTATCTCCGGCCTTTCAGCAAGCGGTACTTCCGGCTCTGCATAGTTAAAGCTGTCAATATTTGCATATAACGCAAAGAACGAATAGGTATTATATAGCGTGCCGAAGAACTTGCGGCGTACCTCTGCCAAGCCTTCTATGTCAAACTTAAGGTTGTCCCACGGGTTGGCATTGCTTATCATGTACCAGCGTGTGGCGTCGGGGCCATATTCCTTAAGGGTTTCAAAAGGATCTACGGCGTTGCCCAGGCGCTTACTCATTTTGTGCCCGTTCTTGTCGAGCACCAAGCCATTACTCACAACATTTTTGTAGGCAACCTCATCAAACACAAGTGTAGCTATGGCATGCAGCGTGTAGAACCAGCCACGCGTCTGGTCAACACCTTCTGCTATAAAATCGGCGGGGAATGCCTTGTGGTTGTCTATAAGCTCTTTATTTTCGAAAGGGTAGTGCCATTGTGCATACGGCATGGCACCACTGTCAAACCACACATCTATCAGGTCGGCTTCGCGCTTCATCGGTTTTCCCGACGGCGATACCAGCGTGATGCTGTCTACTACGTTTTTATGGAGGTCTATTTTATCATAATTAGCTTCATCCATATTACCCGGCTCAAATCCTTTAAACGGATTTTGCTGCATAACCCCCGCTGAAACCGCCTTTTCTATTTCATTATACAGTTCTTCTGCCGAGCCGATTATCATTTCTTCCGCCTTGTCTTCTGTGCGCCATATTGGTAACGGTATACCCCAGTAGCGTGAACGCGAAAGGTTCCAGTCGTTAGCATTTTTAAGCCAGTTGCCAAAACGCCCTTCACCCGTTGCCTTTGGCTTCCAGTTGATGGTATCATTCAGGTCAGACATACGCTCTTTTACATCGGTCATTTTTATGAACCAGCTATCAAGCGGGTAGTACAGCAAAGGTTCATCCGTACGCCATGAGTGCGGATAGCTGTGTACATATTTTTCTACTTTAAAGGCTTTATTATTCTCTTTAAGGTATATGCTTATCTCTACATCGGCAGATTTATCAGGGGCTGTACCGGCATCATAATATTCGTTTTTAACATATTTGCCTGCCAGCATTAGCGGCTTGCCGTTAGGATTGTCGAGGCTCTCGAGGTGCTGAGTAAACCTACCCTGAAGGTCTACAAGCGGCACAGGGTTGCCATTTGCATCGAGCACGAGCATTGGCGGTACTTCCGGCTTGGCTTCTTTGGCTACCTTGGCATCATCCGCACCAAAAGTAGGGGCGGTGTGCACTATACCGGTACCATCTTCGGTAGTAACAAAGTCACCCGAAATTACCCGGAAAGCGTTTTCAGGGTTTTGGTAAGGCTGTACAAACGGCAATAGCTGTTCATAGCGGATGCCTACCAGGTCTTTTCCTTTGGCTTCGGCAAGTATTTTATATGGGATATTTTTATTAGTATGATTAATTTTTTTCTCAATTAGTAAATCAAGTTCTTTTTCAGAAAGAAAGTTTAATTGGTTATTTAAAACCTCATTTAAATTACCTAACCTTTTGTTTGCGCCAACAATGTTAATAATTAAATCATATTGATCATGGTCTATGTTTTTACCAAGAATTAATTCGACTCTTCTTTTTCTACCTTCATAATTGAGTATATCCTCATTGTCGAAATTACTATTACAATTTTCAGTGTAATAATGATTTATATCATCAGAAGTAATTTTATCTGCAACTTTAAAATATCCTTTTCCAAATTGTTTGTCTACTAAATTTTTAGCCAAAACTACAGTTATAGGCTCAAATGTATACTGATTAAATGTTTTAACCAGTACATAATCGATATTTGGACCAACCGTTAAAGCAGTATTAGAAGGCAAAGTCCAAGGGGTTGTTGTCCATGCCAAAAAGTAAGCCTCCCCCTTCCCCTCCAAAGGATGGGTGAGCGCGAAAGCCTTACTTATGGAGTTTTCCTCTGTTCCCCCTTTGGGGGTTAGGGGGCTCCTAAACTGTGCTACTATGGTAGTATCGGTTACATCGCGGTAAGCGCCCGGTTGGTTTACCTCATGCGACGATAGACCCGTGCCTGCTTTTGGTGAGTACGGCTGTATAGTATAGCCTTTATACAACAATCCTTTGTCATATATCTGCTTCAGTAGCCACCAAACTGACTCCATATATTTTGGCTTATAGGTTACATAGGGGTCGTTCATATCTACCCAGTAACCCATTTTTTCGGTAAGGTCGTTCCACACGTCAGTATAGCGCATAACGGTGCGCTTGCATGCTTCGTTATACTCTTCTACCGATATTTTGGTGCCTATGTCTTCTTTAGTGATGCCAAGCTCTTTTTCGGTGCCCAGTTCAACCGGAAGCCCGTGGGTGTCCCATCCGGCTTTACGCTTTACCTGAAAGCCCTTTTGCGTTTGGTAACGGCAAAAGATATCTTTAATGGCGCGTGCCATAACATGGTGAATGCCCGGCAGTCCGTTAGCGCTTGGCGGGCCTTCAAAAAATACATATTGCGGTTTACCCTCGCGGGTAGTTACACTTTTCTCAAAAACGTGTTCTTTTTTCCAGAATTCAAGCATTTCATTTGCTACATTGGGCAGGTCAAGTCCTTTATATTCAGTAAACTTCTTACTCATTACAGTGTGTTCTAAAAAATCAATTTGCGAAAGTAACGATTTTTTTTATGTAATGGTAGCATTTGCCTTAATTGCAGCAGAATTAAGGATTTGGTAAAATAGTGTAAGTAAGTGGTTATATTAATTATGAAAGATAAGAAGGAAATTTATTATTTATACTAATGCTTTTTAAATCTTCATCTTTGACGTTTTTTATAAGTTGTAATGTTTCGCGATATTCCATTGCTTCAGCATTTAAAGTAAATTCGGCTTCAAAGCCTAATTCTTTAATCTTATCCTCAATTTCTTCTAATGATACTTTAAAAAATTCTCTTCGATGATTAAACATATTTATTCTTTTGTCAGCAAAAGCTTTATGTAGCTCATATTCCAATGTTCTAGCTTCGTCAGAATATATCATGGCGTGTACGTCAAACTGAAAAGGGACTGAGGCATCACCTAATTCTCTTACCCTGTCTTTTGGTTCAAGTCTTCTTGTCATACCAATTTTATATACATCAGTACCAAATGAGCCAATATTAGAGATTATATATACATGACCTCTTTTGGTTTGTTGTGCCATTGAGAGAGCTCTTTCTTTTTTAAGTCTTGCAGCTTCAACTTCAGCTTCTAATTTTGAAATTTGTTCTTGGAGTTTGCTCTTAGTATCCTCATCAGCTATGTCGAATTCTAGTTTAATTTTTTCTAGTGCTTTCTGATAAATAGCTTCTTCTTTTTCTGCTTCTCTTTGAGCTCTTTCAAATTCACGCTTTGCTTTTTCTTCTTCCCTAATCTCCTCCTGCATTGCACGAAGTTCTTCTTTTTCCTGCTGTCTCTTTACATGGTACTCATATTCGAGCCTAAGTTCATTTAATTTGAGATTTAAATAGGTTTTATTAATACTTATGGCGTTTGATTCACCAAGTTTATTAATGGATTCATACGATTTAAATATTCTTTGTTCAATCTGCTTAATATTGTTCCATTTCACTTTAGAAACAAGAGCATCACACTCTCCGTTAAAAGCTCTAAGTACTAACCTAATTAATCTATTTGTTGAGGTTTTTCCTTTACTAACGCTGCCATCGATAGTCCAATTTACGCTACATGTTGCTGCTGTGCCAAGCTTAACCATAGATTTTTGCTCTTCACGAATTTTATTTTGCTCAATCCGATAATCATCAGATTTATCAAAATCATAAACAGGCTCATAAATACCATATTCCATAGTATCTAGAGTATTTTCGTATAAACTTATAGTTTGCTTAAGTTTGTCATATATTTCTCTCGAAGTAGAATACTGAGTTTTTAAATCATCGTAAGTTTTATTTAATTGGGCAAGTTGATTTTCTTTTTCTTTTAAATCTTCTTCAAATTTTTTTTGCTTTGACGAAATCTTCTCTTTTACATCATCATATTCGGATAAATCATTTATACTTTGAAGAAGATTATTTATCTTCGATTGATGTTCGTTAATTACTGACTGTAAAGCAGTCTGTTTCGTGTGAATTTCTTTATTTAAATCTCGTATATCTTTATATTTTTCAAGCTCAAGTTCTAATTCATTGATAGTGTCAAGCTCTTTTCTTTTAAGAAAATCAAAAAATCCCATATTTAAATAGTTGGTTTTAAGTAGTCTAATAT
>NZ_JAMWYY010000031.1 GCF_024305175.1 Flavobacterium sp. | reverse complement strand
AAACAATATTAATCATGTATAATTAAATTTTTATCATATTCGAAACAATTGAAGGAATTGCTGTTTTAAAATTGATATTAAATACTACAAGGTTTTAGTATTGATGTATTCCTAACTTTATCACAAAAAAATTAAGATAATGGTTATAAAATTTCTTTTATTTGTAAGCATTAAATCATGTTTACATGCAGATAGACCCATTACATACAAGCCAGAAAGATATATACAAGATTTTAACGGGAACTGTAATACCACGCCCTATCGGTTGGGTTTCTACAACAAACGCAGAAGGTAACTACAACCTTGCCCCTTTTTCTTTTTTTAATGCTGTGGGTGAAGACCCGCCGCACGTTATGTTCTCTACTGTACGCACGGGAAATATAAATAAAGATACACTGAATAATGTACTGCAGACAGGGGAATTTGTAGTAAACATGGCTACAGAAGATTTAGTGGAAAAAATGAACACTACATCGGCTAACCTTAAGCCGGGCGAAAGCGAGTTTGAGCTTGCAGAGCTTACCCCTGTCCCTTCCGTACTTGTAAAAGCGCCGCGTGTTTTAGAAAGCCCTGTAAATATGGAGTGTAAGCTGGTGCACCATTACAGCCTTGAAGACCACAAAAATGGCGGGGCAACTATTATGATAGGCAGGGTGGTAATGTTCCACATAGATGACAGCATATTACTTGACAATTATAAAATAAACCAGGATGCATACCGCCCGGTGGCAAGGCTTGCCGGATGGAACTACTCGAAACTTGGTGAAATATTCTCTATAAAAAGGCCTGAATAATGAAAATTACAGTAATTGGCGGCGGCCCGGGCGGGTTGTATTTTTCCATCCTTGTAAAAAAGGCCATGCCTGCCACTGAAATAAACGTTTACGAACGCAACCGGGCAGACGACTCTTTCGGGTTTGGTGTGGTATTCTCAGATGAAACCCTTAGCGAATTCCTTACACGCGACCCGCAGTCGTATGAACTGATACGCAGCCGGTTTGCTTACTGGGATGAACTTGATGTTGCCCGAGACGGCGAAAAAGTGCGTATAACAGGTAACGGCTTTTGCGGCTGCTCGCGCAAAACACTATTGCAGCTACTGCAGCAACGCTGCCGCGAAGAAGGTGTAACTCTGCATTTTGAAGCCAATGTAGATGATCTCTCGCAGTTTACAGATTCTGATATTATAGTAGCATCGGATGGTATTAACAGCAGCATACGCGATAAATTTGCGGCACATTTTGGTACTGAGGTAAAAATGCAAAGCAACCGCTTTGTATGGATGGGCTCTACACGCCCGCTGGATGCTTTTACCTATTTCTTCAGGAGTACGCCACACGGAGCAATGGTGGCACATACATACCAGTATGAAGAAGGCATGAGCACCTGGATATTTGAAATGACAGATGAAACCTGGCAAAAAGCAGGTTTTACTATAACAGATGAAGAGGATACAATAGATAAAATATCCGGTTTCTTCAAAGAAGAGCTTGACGGGCATCCGCTGATAACAAACCGTTCTTACTGGAGGCAATTTCCTGCCGTTACCAATAAAAACTGGTACCACAACAATATAGTGCTTTTGGGTGATGCAAAGGCAACAGCACACTACTCTATCGGTTCGGGCACCAAGCTGGCAATGGAATGCGCTATTTCGCTGGCTGATTCGGTTATACAGTACAAGACTGATATAAAGGCTGTTTTTGAAAATTATGAAAAGCTGCGCCGCAACCGCGTGGAAATGATACAGCATGCGGCTAATGTTTCACTTGACTGGTTTGAGCATATGGACAGGCACATGCAGCACGATTTTATGCAGTTTGCCTTTAGTGTGATGACACGTTCTAAAAAAGTGACTTTTGAAAACCTGGGGCTACGCGATGCCTCTTTCCCTAAAAAAGTACTGGCAGAATTTAATGAGCGTGAAGGTAATCAAGACAAATCCACCCCGGCTGCTTTTACGCCGTTTATGCTTCGCGGCATGACAGTAGACAATCGTATTGTAATGAGCCCGATGGAGCAATATTCAGCTGAAGATGGTGTAGTTTCCGATTGGCATTTGATGCATTACGGATCGCGCGCTACAGGCGGTTTAGGACTAATATTAACCGAAGCCACTGCAGTGTCTACTGAAGGAAAAATTACTTTAGGTTGCCCCGGTATATATACTCAAGAACAGACAGATGCATGGAAACGAATTACAGATTTTATACACAATAACAGTACTTCAAAAATAGGGATACAGATTGGGCACTCCGGCAGGAAAGGGGCGGTAAAACGCCCGTGGGAAGGTAGGAACGAGCCTATAGAAAATGCATGGGAGCTTCTGTCAGCCTCCCCTATCCCATTCAATGATAAGATGGTAGTGCCGCGTGAAATGAACGTTGCGGATATGGATGCAGTTACCGAACAATTTGTAAACGCTGCCAAAAATGCCGATGCTGCCGGGTTTGATATGATAGAGCTACAGGCACATCATGGCTTCCTGTTGGCTTCATTCCTGTCGCCATTAACTAATATCCGCACAGATGAATTTGGTGGCAGTATTGAAAACAGGCTCAAATTCCCGCTAAGGGTATTTAAAGCTATGCGCGAGGCATTCCCGCAGGATAAACCGATGTCAGTGCGTATATCCGCATCTGACTGGGCAGAGAATGGCATTACTGAAGAAGACGTGATTGCTATTGCACAGACATTCAAGCAGACGGGCGCTGATATTATAAACGTTTCTACAGGCTTAACGGTTGAAAATCAAAAACCGGCAGTGGGCAGGATGTGGCAAACGCCTTTCAGCGACATGGTACGCAATGAAGTACACATCCCTACCATCACGGCGGGATATATACAGGATATAGACCAAATCAATACCATATTACTTAACGGCCGAGCCGACTTAGTGGCACTGGGTAAAACACTATTGCTGGACCCGTTCTTTGTTCGCAATGCACAGGCTTATGAACTATATAAAGCAAATGACCTGCACGCTGTGGGCATACCTAAACAATATATGTCGGCAGCTTCTCATATGTACCCATACCGTGCCGGGGAGCGCAGGAATATAGAGAATATGAAGAAAGCATTAAAACCGCTAACGCATAAAAAGTAATTATCAGGGCTATGAAACATTACGAAGATAATTTTGCGCACGACCATTTGCCACACCCTTCGCTGATGGCAGAATGTTTTACCGGGCATGCCGACTTTGAATTCCCGGAAGACCTGAATTGTGTAGAGCGTTTGCTGGACAGGCACATAGCAGAAAGCAATGGCGATAAAATAGCAATACGCACTTTTGATACCTCGTGGACTTTTAATGATCTGTATAAAAAAGCAAACCAGATTGCACACGTGCTACGGGAAGATGCAGGCTTTATTCCGGGTAACCGTGTGCTGATACGCTCCGCTAACAACCCTATGTATGTAGCCTGCTGGTTTGGTATACTTAAAGCGGGCGGTATTGTGGTTGCAACCATGCCGCTGTTGCGGGAAAAAGAATTAACGGTAATGGCAGATAGCGCACAGATATCTCACACATTATGCGATTATAGGCTAATAGATGATTTAAAATCAGTTACGTCAGGTTACTTAAATAAAATAATTGCTTTTGACGGCACAGGGCAAACCGAACAGGAACTGGAAAAACTAATGACAGGCAAGCCTGAAACCATTACCAATTATCCATCAAAAGCAGATTCAGTTGCTATCATCGGCTTTACAAGTGGTACTACAGGTAAGCCAAAAATGACATCGCATTATCATAAAGATATATTGCTGATATGTGAGGCATTCCCTAAATACTCACTCAACCCAACTCCTGATGATATTTTTACAGGCAGCCCGCCGCTTGGGTTTACCTTTGGCCTTGGCGGGTTGGTGCTGTTCCCGTTTTATTTCGGGGCATCAACCTTTTTAATAGAAAAACCTACACCTGACCTGCTTTTACAGGCAATTCAGGACCACAAAATAACCATTTGCTTTACTGCCCCAACCGCATGGCGGGTACTGACTACTAAAGTAAAAGAGTATGATATTTCCTCGCTTCGCAAATGTGTATCGGCGGGAGAAACGTTGCCTGAAAAAGTTTGGGATGACTGGTATGAAGCCACAGGGCTAAAAATAACAGATGGTATAGGCTCTACAGAGATATTGCATATCTTTATCTCCAGCAATGACGAAAATATGCGCAAAGGCGCCACAGGCAAAGCTATTAGGGGCTATGAAGCTAAAATTATTGATGAAAGCGGTAATGAGGTTGAAAATGGCAAAGAAGGCCGGTTAGCCGTGCGCGGTATTACGGGCTGCAAATACCTTGTAAGCGAGGATAAACAAAAAGAATATGTGCAAAATGGCTGGAATATAACGGGCGACATCTTCCGTAAGGATGATGATGGTTATTTTTGGTTTGTTGCACGTGGCGATGATATGATTATTTCGGCAGGTTATAATATTTCTGCTATAGAAGTAGAGAGCGTACTGCTCACCCATGATGACATTGCAGAATGCGCAGTAGTAGGACTTCCTGACGAAAATCGAGGTATGCTAGTATGTGCCTATATTGTTTTACATGATAAAAGCCGGGCGCACGAAACCACCACCAAAGCCATACAGGACTGGTTTAAAGAAGTAGCGGCGCCGTACAAATACCCGCGCGAGATACGCTATCTGGACAGCCTCCCTAAAACAGAAACAGGAAAAATACAACGATTTAAACTTAAAAATATAGTACAGGCGTAATGAAAAACGCATTTATAAAAAAAGAAACAGTACGTTTTCAGCATGTAGATTATGCGGGGATTGTTTTTTACCCGCGCTTTTTGGAAATGCTGAATAATTTAGTTGAGGATTTTTATGCTGAAGCACTAAACCTGCCCTTTAAAAACCTGCACGAAACAGGCGGCATACCTACTGTTGACCTTAAAGTGCAATTTAAAAAAGCGGCACGATTGGGCGATGAGCTTACCAAATACCTTTGGATAAAGAACCTGGGCGGCGCATCTATGCATTGCGGGTTTAAGTTTGAGCACGAGGATGACTCAGTTTGCCTGGAGGGCGAAGTAACACTGGTGCGGGTGGATTTTTCAGACGACCGTAAGAGCATAAAAGCAAGTGCCTTTCCTGATGATATGCGTGCCAAACTGGAAAAATATTTACTATAACCTTCCATTCCGTGCGAAGCCGAGGAATCTTAGATTTCTCCATAAAGTCAAAATGGAAAAAATTTTAAAATTTAGAATTGTTTATAAATGGAATTACCAAAATTTAAAGCCGCAACAGTACAGGCAGCACCTGTTTTCCTTAATGCAGAAGCTACTACAGAAAAAGCCTGTTCCATAATTGCTGAGGCAGCGGGTAATGGCGCTTCGCTTGTGGCTTTCCCAGAAGTATTTGTTGCAGGTTACCCTTACTGGAACTGGATCATGACTCCGGTACAGGGCAGCGCGTGGTATGAAAAACTCTATAAAAACTCAATAAATGTTCCCGGCCCTGAAACAGACAGGCTTTGCGAAGCTGCTAAAGAGCACAATTGCCATATAGTTATTGGCGTTAATGAGCGTGGGCAAAGTTTTGGAGAAATTTACAATACCAACCTTATCATTAACAATAAAGGCCAAATCATTGGCAAGCACCGCAAACTGGTGCCCACTTGGGCAGAGAAACTCACGTGGACTGGCGGCGATGGTTCTTCGTTAAAAGTATATAATACCGAGATTGGCCCTATTGGTACACTGGCTTGCGGCGAAAACACCAACACGCTGGCACGCTACACACTGCTTACACAGGGCGAACTCATCCACATTGCCAATTACATTTCGCTGCCGGTTGCCCCGCCTGATTATAACATGGCAGAAGCTATTAAGATACGTGCCGCGGCACACTCGTTTGAAGGTAAATTGTTTACTATCGTTTCATGTTCTACCATTACAAAAGAGATAATTGATATCTTAAAAGAAGAGGTTCCCAATGCGGAAGAGTTGCTTACGCGGAAGGATAGCGCATTTTCAGGATTTATTGGCCCTAACGGGGCCGTTATCGGCGAGCCGCTGATAGATGAGGAAGGCATTGTATATGCGGATATTGACCTGAGCAAATGCATACAGCCAAAGCAGATGCACGATATATTGGGGCACTATAACCGCTTTGATATCTTTGACCTGCGTGTAAATACAGCCCCGAAGAAAAACATTACCTTTATGGGTAGTGACTCAGATACTGAATAAAACAAACACCATAACAACTTGAAAATAAGAAAGTATGGAGGAAACAAAATATGACGACACGGTTTACGGACGTGCAAGGGTGCAAACCACGCCCGAGCTGGAAGCCTATTATAAAGAACTGGAAAGCCTTGGCGCAGGCGCATTATGGACAGTAGCCAACGATATAGAACCATGGGAGCCTAAACCTTCATCGGTACCGATGTTGTGGAAATATGAAGACCTGCGTCATTTGGTATTAAAATCATCTGAACTGGTTACGCCTGAGCAGGCAGGCCGCCGTGTCGTGTACCTCGTTAATGACAAACGCCGCGATGTAAGCGCTGCAGTAGGTTGGCTGTACACCGGCATTCAGGTTACCCGCCCGGGAGAAAGTACTTCGGCACACAGGCACAAAGCCTCTGCACTGCGTTTTATTATGGAAGGCGAAGGTGGTTATACTGTGGTTGACGGTAATAAAATTATGCTTGAAGTCAACGATTTTGTAATAACGCCAAACAGCACCTGGCACGAGCATGGCGTAGAGGAAGGCGGCAAAACCTGCATTTGGCAGGACGGGCTGGATATTCCGCTTGTAAATGCGCTCGAAGCAAATGACTATGCTGTGTTTGATGGCAAGCAGCCATTAGAAAAACCACTGAATTTCTCACCTATGAGCTATAGTGGTGCGGGGTTAATACCTGCCGACCACGTTTGGGACAAGCCCTACTCTCCCCTTTTTAAATATTCATGGAAACAAGTGTACCCAGCCCTGCAGCAAGCCGCACAGGTTAATGAAGGTTCACCTTACGATGGAGTATTAATGCATTATACCAATCCGCTCACTGGCGGGCATGTAATGCAAACTATGGGAGCCAGTATGCAGATGCTCCGCCCAAGCGAGCATACGCTTGCACATAAGCACACAGGCTCATTCATTTATCAATGTGCCAAAGGTAAGGGCTACTCTATAATTGGCGGCAAACGTTATGACTGGAAGGAGCGCGACATCTTTTGCGTGCCGTCATGGGTTTATCATGAACACGTAAATTTATCCGATACGGAAGATGCCTGCCTGTTCTCGTTTCACGACCTGCCGGTTATCGAATCATTAGGATTGTATCAGGAAAAAGCGCATCCGGAGGGAAGGCAAAAGGTTGAGTAGCAATTTCCGACAGAAGCATACTGTAAAAGTATTGTTATTCAGGGCGCAGTCGAGGAATCTAAGATTTCTCCATAAAGTCGAAATGGAAAATTCAAATAACACACAAAATTAAATAATGAAATTAGTTACTTACAGAATAAATCATACGCCCGCACGCCTCGGGTTTGTAGAAGGCGAAATGATAGTTGACGCAGAAAAGCTGGGACACATAAAGCAAAGCCCGCTTCCTGATAATATGCTCGACTTTATCGATTTAGGCATAGAAGGTATAAACCACGCCATACAGTTACTCAATACAGCTACTAAAGAAGAATTACTTGATTGTTCTATCCCTATGGGCAATGCCACATTGATGGCACCAATACCCAAACCACGTAAAAACATTTTTGGTATCGGGTTAAATTATACGGAGCATGTTGCCGAATCGGCACGTACGCTTGATACTTCTAAAGAATTACCTCAGGAACCAGTGGTCTTCTCTAAGCCTACATCTGCTGTAATTGGCCCTGAAGGGAATATCATACACAACCAGAAAATTACAAAACAACTGGACTATGAAGTAGAACTTGCTGTTATCATTGGCAAACGTGGTAAAAATGTGCCTAAAGAAGAAGCAATGGACTATGTGTATGGTTATACCATCATTAATGACATCAGCGCGCGCGACTGCCGCCGTGCCGGGCAATGGATAGTATCTAAAGGTCAGGATACTTTTGCGCCTATGGGGCCTGTATTGGTTACCAAGGCTGATATTGAAAATCCGCACAACCTGAAGCTTTCGTTAAAACTGAATGGTGAGGAAAGGCAGAATTCCAATACCAAATATATGCTGTTTAATATTAACGACCTGATACACGACCTCAGTACGGTATTTACGCTTGAACCGGGCGATATTATTGCTACCGGCACACCGGCAGGTGTTGGTGCGGGTATGACACCACAGTCTTTCATGTGGCCGGGCGATGTTGTTGAAGCTACAGTAGAAGCTATTGGCACGCTACGAAATTATGTAGTGGACAGCGAGGCAGCTAATTAATTTGAAAATTAGTTGATTTGAAAATTTGAAAATGGGTTTTTGAGACTGTAAGTAATAGGAATGGACTTTCCAATCTTAAACCTTAAACTTTAAACACGAAGATTAATGAAAAAATACCGCATAGGGCAAATTGTGCCCAGCTCTAATATCACTATGGAAACGGAGATACCGGCGCTATTCAGGGCAAGGGAAACGGTTTCTCCTGAACGCTTTACATTCCATTCCAGCCGAATGCGCATGAAAAAGGTAACTAAGGAAGAACTGGAAGCAATGGATGCCCAAAGCCTTAAATGCGCGCAGGAGCTAAGTGATGCTCGTGTAGATGTAATGGGTTATGCATGTCTTGTCGCGATTATGAGTATGGGGCGCGGCTACCATTGTGTGAGCGAAACCAACCTGCATGAAGAAACAGTAAAAAATGATGCGCCTGCCCCTGTTGTTACAAGTGCGGGAGCATTAATAAACGGATTAAAGGTTTTGGGTGCTAAAAAGGTCGCTGTGATTACGCCTTATATGAAACCGCTTACACAGCTTGTGGTAGATTATATTGAACACCAAGGGTTTGAGGTGATAGATTTTATTGCGCTTGAAATACCGGATAACCTAGAGGTAGCGGCACAAGACCCTATGAACCTGCTTGAGATATACAAACGCCTTAACCTTGAAGGTGTTGATGTACTGGTTGCTTCTGCCTGCGTGCAGATGCCGTCATTAGAAGCTATTGATGCTATTGAAAGAGAAATTGGCATACCGGTAACCTCGGCTGCGGTTTGCACCACTTATGAAATGCTGAAGAAATTAGGCTTAGATACAAAAGTACCTATGGGTGGCGCACTGCTTAGCGGGAGATATTAAGTTTCTTTTTACACGCTATACATAATTCCGGCTTCGCATTGTCTATTGTGCTGATACGCTCTACAGCGTCTGTCATTACACATGATTTATCAGGGCAATGCGGAAGCCCGAAGTTATGGCCTAACTCATGTATAGCAACTTTTTTAAATCTGCCAAACTGTACCTCTTTATTTTTATGCTTTAACCGGAAATCGGAAACAATGCAACTGTTGCCGGGACGATAGGCAAGCCCCATGACACCAAAATCATTATACTTCCATTCGGGAGGTTTGATATTTCCGTTCTCATCCCGCTTGGTTACCGAGATATCTTTATCAGTAAGCCCCAAGATATAATCAACATCCGGCTGCATGTTACGCTCCTGTATAGCTATAAGGCTGTCTGCCCTGTAACGGGGCGATTTTATGTTTACAAATGCTGACGAGGGAAATTCTGAATGAGGCAGCACTTTTACCTTTATACCATAATAATCGGTAATAGCTTTGCTAACTAATGCTACTTTACTGTCATCTATATTTCTATAAGGTATTATACCTACCACAGTTTCTTTTGTAACGGTTGTCTTATTACACGCAATTGTAGTAAAAAACAATATAAACAACAGATATCTCATAAAATTACAGCTACTAAAACTATTTCACACTATACGCCACCACAGATTGTTTGTTTACAAATATAGTGAGTATTCCGCGCGTGGTACGGTCAAACAGTACATCAAATTCTCCGGTATCGGCAAATATTTTTGGCTCAGCTTTTTTAGAGAACGGCGCCGAACTAAACTGATAAGCCACTTCATCAGTAGCTTTTAGCCCTTTTATCTTAAAAGTAAGTACTCCTTCATTTTTTGCTTTAAGCACTCCTTCGTTGGGCTGTACTATATGGTAGCCCAAATCATAATATAATGGCTGTACTGCATAATCGCGCTCATTTTTAGTTGTTAGTAACCACTTTTTATCTTCAGGGAAATGGTTAATGAAAAACAGCTCCGGCTCGGTAAAAAAGTATTTATCATCAAACCTGAAACCGAATTTTTTACTGCGCCCGGTAAAGCCGCCCGCTCCCCAGGTAACATCGAGCAACTTCCACTCCCCGTTTATTTTAACTGCATTCCAGGCATGGTTGCTTGGTGATGCGGGTTTACCAATATCTGAAGGGATTGATTTTGCATTACCGCGAACAACCTCACATTCAAGCCCCAATTTACGGGCGGTGAGCGCATAAACCATACTGTAGCCGTGACACACGCCTTTCCGTTGCCTGAGCGTTTCTTTGGCAAGGTCGTTCTCTATTTCGGCAACCTTGGCAAGCCTTTCCGCTTCGGTGGTATAAGAATACCTTACCGGTTTGCGCCCAAGTGCGGCAGGCGACTCGTCAAAACTGATGTTATAGGCAATCCAAGTAAAAAGGGCACGCGCACGTTCATCCTCCCGCTGAAAGTCGGCTGCAATGCGCTCTGCAAGTTGTGCAGGGGTTTTATAGGTGTTGGGGTAACTCTTTACAAGATTATCTACTTTAGTATAATCCTGTGCGGTTGCAGTATAGCAAGCAAACAAGAGCAGTATTTTGATTTTTAAGAGTATTGCTTTCATACTCTATATAAAACCAAAATCCTGCCAAAATATGTTAAGTACCAATTATTTTGTAAGAAGGTACATGGCAACAGGCTTGCCTTTTACAACTACAATCAAAGTAGATGCTTTACTGTCTACACTGGCTTTGTAGACAAGTGTTTTTTCATCCTGCTCCATTACTACAGGCTGGCTGCTCAAATCTGTTATATACCCAACAGGCTCACTTGCGCTTAAGTTATTAAACTTAAATTCAACAATATTGTTTTTGGGTTTAATGATTCCCATATCGGGAGACACTATTGTATAACCTGAAGCTATATATTCTCCAAAAAATAAAGGAAGTTTAGAAAAATTCTCTTTGGTTTTATTTACAAAAAGCCACTCGGTATTATTAGGATAGTGATTAAGATAAAACCTTTCAGGATTAGTGAAGAAATAACCATCATTAAAAGCAGGTTTAAACTGTCCGTTACTTCCAATATAGCCTGCCCCTAAAGTAACATCAAGTAAAGACCATTTATTATTGATTTTTACAGCATTCCAAAGATGGTTGGTGCCGTTTGGCATTTGTCCTATCTGTGAAGGATCTGATTTTAAAGTTCCGGGAATGGTTACAACCTCAAGCCCCACTGCCTTTGCCAAATTTTCGAACAAAAAAGCATATCCTGATGCCGTTGCAATGTTATTGTTTAAAGCAGTAGCAACCATTTCCTGAATTTGCTTTTGATTCTTTTCCTGCCTGTCTTTTTCGTTAGTATAGTAAAAACCTTTACCTGAATTACCTGTAACGTCAAACTTAACATTAAATGCAATCCAGCTAAAAACTGCCCTTGCCTTGTCTTCATTACTTGTAAAATCTGACTTAATTTTATTGGCAAGTATTTCTATAGACTGAACACTGTTAGGATAATCATATACAATGGCATAAACATCGTTTTTATCTTGTGCATTTACTAAAAACGACAGTAATAATACAATTAAGGCAAGTTGGTTTTTCATTTAAATAAAATTTACTTTGGCAAATATAATTATTTCTTATAATGCCAAAGTATCCCTTTATCCGAAGTTGTCCATAAGGCAGCTTTTTGGTTGGCAGCTTTAAGGGCGTTGTTGGCCCAGGTGTTGCAGGTATAAAACAGGTTATACTTCCTGTTCGCCTCATAAAAAGCATCATAGTCGCCATAGCAGTGCTCACCAATTCGGCACACCTGCCGCTCTACATTAAGGGCGAAACTTGACTCTATATAAGCCACCAAAGCACTGTAATCGTCTTTACTGATGCCAATCTTAACGCAATCGTCATCTTCCTGCACGCTCCGGTAAAACTTGGTATGCATTGCCGATGTACCCAAATTGAAGGCAGCCTTAAATGCCGTGCTCGCCTTTAAGTCGCTCCACTGCGGGGTGTGCAGGTAAAAGCCTTTGTCGCCCCAGCCGAATGCTACATATTTTACGAGCGTATCATTGGCGCGGGTATGGCTGAACAAAATATCTTTGCTCCAGTCTTTTACTTCGTTTTTTACGGGAACCACAATGTCGGTGTGTACGCCGTTAGAGTTAATGTAAACGGTAATATCACCCTGTGCGGTTGCATGAGTGTTGACAGGTATAGCGGAGCAAACAAACACAGCTATTATATAAAGTAAAATGAAAGCAAACAGCCCAAGTAACAGGTGGGCTGTTATGCGTAGTATTTTTTTAGGAAGGCTCTTTGCCATAATCAAAGTTGCGGATAATATCCTTTAACGCGTCATCGTGCTCTTTATTGGATATTTTACCCGCTTCCTTATCAAAATTCTCCTCGAACTGCGGCAGTGAGAATGTAGCCCTGTAGTTGCCGCCGTAGTGCTTAAGGCTAATTTTTGCAGCTTCCAGCGCGTTCTTGCCTGCGTATTTGCCCGGAGAGGTACTCATGAGCAGCATGGGGATATTGTGCCATACCAGCTTGTGCTGGCGCGAGGCCCAGTCATAAATGTTTTTAAAAGCTGTGGTAAGCCCTGCATTGTGTTCGGCGACAGAAAGCACTATAACATCGGCAGAAGCTATTTTATCAAGAAAGGAGAGGGCTATGGCGGGTTGCCCCAGTTCTTTTTCTTTATCTACGCTAAACAGTGGCAGCTCATAATCGTTAAGGTCCAGCACCTCTACCTCACCGCCTTCAAAAAGGCCTGCGGCATAGGTTGCCAAACGCTTGTTTATAGATTGCTTACTGTTACTTCCTGCTAATGCTATTATTTTCATGGTTAGTTTTTATGTGGTTGTTTTATAAAGATAAGGAATTTTGAAGAGGATGGAATGTTAAAGAAATATGAAAATTGGTTATATTTGGAGATTACCCAATTAAAATCTTATGTCTTACGAATCCTTAGTTTATCGAATACTTATAGCGTCTCCATCAGATGTTGACGAAGAAAGAGAAGTTGTAGCCCGTGTCATTCAGGATTGGAACGATTTAAATTCATTTAGTAAAAAAATAGTCTTGCTTCCCGTTCGCTGGGAAACCCACACGTCTCCAACATACGGTGTGCGACCTCAAGAAACAATTAACAGACAAATCGTAGATGATTGTGATATGCTAATTGGTTTTTTTTGGACGAAAATAGGAACTCCAACAGGAGAAGAGTTGGGGGGTACTGTTGAAGAGATTAAACGTGTTGCTAAAGCAGGAAAACCGGTAATGCTATATTTTTCTAAAAGAGGAAAAGATCCTTCGGAAATCGATTTAGAGCAATTGAAATCTTTAAATAAATTTAAGGAAGAAGTATATAGTAGTGCACTAGTTGAAAATTTCAATTCAATTGTTGACTTTAGAGATAAGTTGTCAAGACAATTAGAAATGAAAATTCGAGAGCTTCAAGATAGTCGGCAAGCACAAGATTCTATAAACTTTTCATTTATAGATTTAAAATCTGGTAAAGAATTAGGTGAAAATTTTAAAGTTTCTATGGATAGAGTTGAAGTAAAAGAAAAACACACAGAACATTTAAAAATTGATTCCCGAGTTCGCTATCCAAATAGAATCCACTACCATGTAGACGAATATCTAAGCAAACGAAATGGAGTTCCAATATTATTAGGTATCAAAAGTAAGCTTTCGAGAGTTATCTCAAATGTCAATATCGAACTACTAATAGAATCTTCTGAATCAAACGCTTTAAAATTACAAACAAAAACGGAAGAAAACAGTCAAACTTTATTCAATTTTATCACAATAATTATATTGCAGATGACACTATAAAGAATGTAATTAAATTATTTGATGAGGAATATAGCCAAATTTCAGATAAAGTATGGCATACTGCTATCGACAACTCTATAAATTTAATCCCTGATAAGCTAAAGATAATAGATGTACTTATACTGCTATATCCTACGAAATCTCAGAGTATCGAATTTAATTTAACTCTATTTTCAGATAATATTTTAAAACCGATTGAAAGTAAAGCAAAATTAGATTTAGATATAAATGTAAGGGAAATTAATGAATTAGAAATTAGTGAATTGATTGAATACAGCAATGACGATGAAGATTTCTTTTAAAACACATCCCGTCGGTTGGCGGGATTATATCTCAATACTAACCCCTAACCCTTTTATATCTACGCTGCCAACTCATATTCATATCAAGTAGTTGTTTAAACTCTTTTTTGGTTGGCTTTATCAGTACCCCGATTGTGTCGTTATTAACAGCAAAATCCTTAATAAATACTGATATATTTTTATAATCTTCAAGGCTTAAATGTTTCCAGTATAGCGAGTCTTTACTCACAGCAAGTATATTCACTTTCCAAAATATAGAATCCCTGTGGCTTAATATGAGCCTGCCTTTATACAATTTGGCAATATTGGTGTCGGACAGGTTAAAAATAGAATCGCGCGTGAAGCCTGAAAGATATACCGAATCTTTTACCGTAACATCAAACCGTGAATACGGGTTATAGTACGTAATCTTACCATCTTTATATTGGGGGCTTTTAAATAAAGAATCTTTTTCAGATAATGGTAATGCAATATTTTGCTGATAATCAAAATAAACAGCTTTATCTGTTATGTTCAGTACTTCATCATTACTGTGGCTGTAGCTGCCCCTGAACTGGGTTGGTATCGTTTTTAACGGCCTGTTATTTACCGGCTGTGGCTCGTCAAAATAATAATCAACAGAAGCATATTCGCCTGCTGCATTTTCTTTGCATGAAATAAATAAAAATGCCAGGAAGAGAACAATATACCTAAATATCATGTGCACGATTTTCTCCAAATATAAAAACAAATCCCACCTGTTGGCGGGATTCTATCTTAATACTTAATACCAGCTTCTTAATACTAATTACACATTAAAGCGGAAATGCATTACATCGCCGTCTTTCACAATGTACTCCTTACCTTCTACTTTTAGCTTTCCGGCTTCTTTTACCTTAGCTTCAGAGCCAAACTGAACGTAATCATTATATGCAATAACTTCGGCACGTATAAAACCTTTCTCAAAGTCGGTGTGAATAACGCCTGCTGCCTGTGGTGCGGTATCGCCTATGTGAATCGTCCAGGCACGAACCTCTTTAACGCCTGCGGTAAAATAGGTTTGCAGGTTAAGCAGCTTGTATGCCGAACGTATCAGCGCCGAAACACCCGGTTCTTTAAGCCCTAAATCTTCAAGGAACATCTGGCGCTCTTCATAGGTTTCAAGTTCGGTAATGTCGGCTTCGGTAGCAACGGCAAGTACCAGCACCTCTGCATTTTCGTCTTTTACCAGTTCGCGCACCTGGTCAACATATTGGTTGCCGGTAGCGGCAGCGCCTTCATCTACATTACAAACATACAGCACAGGCTTGGTAGTTATCAGCTGAAAGCTCTGCATCAGTTCTTCCTCTTCCTCATTGGCAGGTACTACAGTACGTGCGCTCTTGGCCTGCAGCAATGCCTCGCGGATGCGCTCTAAAAGTGCGGTTTCGGCAAGGGCTTCCTTATTACCTGTCTTGCCTGCTTTCTTCGACTTCTCAAGGCGTTTTTCTACCGTATCAAGGTCTTTAAGCTGAAGCTCTATATCAATGGTTTCTTTGTCGCGTATCGGGTTAACGCTGCCCTCTACGTGCACTATATTATCGTTATCAAAGCAGCGCAGCACGTGAATGATGGCGTTACACTCCCTTATGTTGCCCAAAAACTGGTTGCCAAGCCCCTCGCCCCTGCTCGCGCCTTTAACAAGGCCCGCAATATCTACAATCTCTACGGTTGCGGGTACTACACGCTCGGGGTTTACAAGCTCTTCCAGCTTTTCCAGCCTCGGGTCGGGCACGTTAACCACGCCCACATTTGGCTCTATAGTACAAAAAGGGAAGTTTGCGCTTTGTGCCTTGGCATTAGACAAACAATTAAAAAGTGTCGATTTACCCACGTTAGGCAATCCTACAATACCTGCTTTCATTTAGTTTGTTTATTTTAAGGCTGCAAATATAAGTTTTTGAAATGAATTATCCTGAACGGATGCATGCTTTACCCTTTTGATTTTATAAATACTTTATAGTTTCATTATCAGGTATTTTAACATAGCGCGGGTAACTTTGCAGTATAACCTAAAAACGAAAGTAATTATGAAAACAATATTTGTAACAGCCTTACTGGCATTCGGGCTAAGCATGAATGCACAGGTAAACAAAAACGTAACCGAAGAAACCACAACCACTAAAGTTACGGTTGATAACGGCGAGGAGAAAAAGCAGATCGTTAAAACCGACCGTACACAAAGTACCCAGGATATAGAGCTGAAAGATGCCGAGAGCAAAAAACTGAACAAGGATGTTAAGGAAACACCTGTAAAAGTTACTAAAAGCTCAACCATTTCGGGTGATGGTATAGCCACACAAAAGCTGGGTGAAACAACCTACTACTCTATGAATGGCAGGAACTATATGTTTGTAAGCGATAAGTCGGGTTACAAAATTTCTACTCCCGAAAACCTTGACTATGGTGTGTTAAGGAAAACTTCTAACAACAATTATATCTATAAGACAGACGAGCGTACATCTTTTGGCTATTTTGACGGAAACGGCAACTTTGTAGTGGAAACCTATAACAACGACACAGATGGTGTAACGGTTGAAACCTATAAGCTGATCAAGAAATAAATAAGCTAAAACCTGAATAAAACAAAACCCGGAGTTAACGCTCCGGGTTTTGTTTTTATAATCTGAATTGCTTATTCGTTGTGAAGAAATGCCTGCCTGTTTAGTAATGTTTCATCACTCTCCACATGGTCTTCATCCGGTACGCAGCAGTCAACCGGGCATACGGCAGCACATTGCGGCTCATCATGAAAGCCCTTGCACTCGGTACACTTACCGGGAACTATGTAATAAATATCATCGCTTAGCGGGGTGTGCGGCTCTTCGGCATCTACTTCCTCACCGCTTGGCAGCACTACCCTGCCCTTAAGTTTTGTTCCGTCTTTATACCTCCAGTCGTCAGCGCCTTCATATATCGCTGTGTTCGGGCATTCGGGTTCGCATGCACCGCAGTTAATGCATTCGTCGGTTATCTTGATAGCCATAGCTTTATTTTATTTGTCGTAAATTTGTACAAAATTACGTCCAAATCCGTACATAAACAAAAAAATGACGTTAACAGAAACCAAAAAAGCATTTGCTGAATTAGGAAAATTCTTAAAACAGTTTTCTCAGGATATATCTGCTAAAAACAGTGAAGTACAATATAACGATATTTTCTTTGATGATTTTATAAACCTGATACAATTGTCGCAGTCGCACAACCGCTGGTTCACCCCAGAGCAGGTTTACTTTGCCATACAATCATGGGCGAAGGCGTTAACTCCTGAAAATCTTGACAAGTGGCTGGATAAGTACACCATAAGTTATGCAGAGCCTAAAACTGTAGCGCTTGTTTTGGCTGGCAATATACCGCTTGTTGGGTTTCATGATTTTCTTTCGGTATTGCTAACAGAACATAAAGTGTTGGTAAAGCTATCATCTAACGACCAAAAGCTGTTGCCATTCCTTGCAAAATACCTCATTACCATTGAACCAAACCTTGAAAACCGCATTGAATTTACAGAGGGCAAGCTTGAGAATTTTGATGCTGTAATTGCCACAGGCAGCAACAACACCTCACGCTATTTTAAATACTATTTTAAAGATAAGCCATCTATTATACGTAAAAACCGTAATTCTGTAGCGGTACTTACCGGCAACGAAAGCAAAGAAGAGCTTACAGCGCTGGGCGAAGATATTTTCAGGTATTTTGGTTTGGGCTGCCGCAATGTGTCGAAACTGTTCGTGCCACAAGGCTATGACTTTACTGCATTTTTTGAGGCTGTTTTTGCATACGGAGACGTAATACATTATGAAAAATATGCCAATAATTACGATTATAACAAGGCGGTTTATCTAATGAGTAATTTTAAAATACTGGATAACGGTTTCCTTACCCTGAAAGAAGATGGGGGCTACTCCTCGCCTATTTCATCAGTGTTTTATGAATATTATAATTCACCTGAAGAACTTAAAGCCAAATTAGAATCTGAACACGACCAGTTGCAGTGCGTTGTAGGTAATATAAATGGCATAGATACCATAGCATTCGGGCAAACCCAAAAACCGCAATTATGGGATTATGCGGATAATGTAGATACAATTTCATTTTTGACAAAAATATAAGCTAAGAATTGCATTATTTGCTTGATGTGTTTCGGGCAATAATTCAGAAATTTGTAAATTATTTTTTGCAATACACAGATAAATGAAAAAGCATAATTTCAGCGCGGGTCCCTCTATCCTGCCGCAGGAAGTCTTTAAAGAAGCTGCTCAGGCCGTATTGGATTTTAATAATTCAGGACTGTCCATATTGGAAATATCACACCGCAGCAAAGACTTTGTTGCTGTGATGGAAGAAGCCCGCTCTCTTGCCCTGGAGCTTTTAGGGTTACAGGGCAAAGGTTACCATGCACTATTTTTATCGGGCGGGGCAAGCATGGAGTTTGTACGTGTTCCCTATAACCTGCTGAAACAGGGTGGCAAAGCAGCTTATTTAGATACGGGTACATGGGCGGCGGGCGCTATTAAAGAAGCAAAAGCATTTGGTGAAACTATTGTAGTGGCATCATCTAAACAGGATGATTACACATACATCCCTAAAAACTATAGCATCCCTGACGATGCAGATTACTTTCACTGCACCAGTAACAACACTATTTTTGGTACGCAAATGCAGAGTTTCCCGGAAACAGGTGTGCCGTTGATTTGCGATATGAGCTCTGATATTTTTTCAAGGCAGCTTGATTTTTCTAAATTCGGGCTTATATATGCCGGGGCACAGAAAAACATGGGGCCTGCAGGTACAACCCTGATTGTTGTTAAAGAAGAACTGCTTGGCAAAACAGGCAGGCAAATACCCGGAATTTTAGATTATGCAGCACATGTAGAAAAAGAAAGCATGTATAACACCCCACCGGTATTTGCAGTATACACCTCTCTGTTAACGCTAAAATGGCTTAAAGCAAAAGGCGGAATTGCAGAAATTGAAAAAGCCAACACTAAAAAAGCACGGATTTTATATGAAGAGATAGACCGCAACCCATTATTCAGGGGTACTGCAAGTGTAGAAGACCGATCTGTTATGAATGTTACTTTCTTGCTTAATGATGAATCACACATGCAGCAGTTTGACAGCCTTTGGAAAGCGGCAGGAATAAGCGGATTAAACGGGCACCGTTCTGTTGGTGGGTACCGTGCTTCAATCTACAATGCAATGGCATTAGAGAGCGTTAAGGTACTGGTAGAAGTTATGCAGCAGTTAGAAAAAAGCATCTGAAAACATTGGTTTCTTAATTTAAATTAAGAAATCACGTAAATACATTTAATTATTTAAAAATGAAAATATTAGCAAATGACGGCATTTCTTTAAGCGGAAAACAAAAACTTGAAGAAAACGGATTTGAAGTCGTAACTACTAAAGTAGCACAGGAACAGGTTGCCAATTACATCAACAAAAATGATATAAGTGTTTTGCTGGTGCGCAGTGCAACAAAAGTAAGGAAAGATATTATAGATGCCTGCCCCGGCTTAAAGATTATCGGGCGCGGTGGTGTAGGGATGGATAATATAGATGTTGAGTATGCAAGGCAAAAAGACATTCATGTAATAAGTACGCCGGCATCTTCATCAGACTCTGTTGCAGAGCTTGTATTTGCCCATTTGTTTACAGGTGTGCGCTTTTTACATGATGCCAACCGCCTTATGCCACTGGAGGGCGAAACCAGTTTTGAGAGCCTTAAAAAGGCTTATGCCGCCGGCATAGAACTCCGTGGTAAAACAATGGGTATTATTGGCTTTGGTCGCATAGGTCGCTCCGTTGCACGTATTGCGCTTGGGCTTGGCATGCGGGTTATTGCATCTGATAAATTTGTAGGCAATTCAGAAATAAGGGTAGATTTTTATAACGGCCAGTTCATAAATGTCGAAATTACTACAGAACCTATTGAGGATATCTTTAAACATGCCGACTTTATATCACTCCACGTTCCCGCACAGGATGGCTACCTTATCGGGGATAAAGAGTTCAGTATGATGAAAGATGGCGTAGGCATAATCAATGCTGCACGCGGGGGAATACTGGATGAGGTGGCGCTTGTGGATGCGCTTGATTCAGGGAAGGTTTCTTTTGCTGGGCTTGATGTTTTTGAAGAAGAACCAAAACCTGCCATACAGGTACTTATGCACCCTAAAATATCGCTAACTCCGCATATTGGCGCTGCCACACTGGAAGCCCAGGACAGGATTGGTACAGAACTGGCTGAACAGATAATAAGCCTGCTAAAAACAGAAAGTAATTGATTTTAAATGAGCCTTAGGGCTCTTTTTTTATTACTATAAGTTTTATAGAATTATTAAGACTATATACCGCTGATAGTTCTAACTTTAAATGCTTTACACATTTGTCATTTAAAATGAAGATAGCTACCTACAATGTAAACGGTATAAACGGTAGGCTGCCGGTTTTACTGCGCTGGCTTAAAGAAACGAGCCCTGATATTGTATGCCTGCAGGAACTGAAAGCACCTGATGAAAAATTTCCGTTGGCTGAAATAGAAGCAGCAGGATACACTGCCCTGTGGCACGGGCAAAAACAATGGAATGGTGTTGCCATATTTTCTAAAAGCGGCGATATTAAAGAAATTGGCAAGGGGCTTCCGGGAGATGCAGAAGATATACAAAGCAGGTATATAGAGGCGCTGGCAGACGGCATAATAATAGCCTGCCTTTACCTCCCTAACGGTAACCCTGCGCCCGGGCCTAAGTTTGATTATAAATTGAAATGGTTTAAAAGGCTGCACCAGCGTGCACAGCAACTGCTGGAGTTTAATGCACCTGTTATACTGGCAGGCGACTTTAATGTAATACCTACTGAAAATGATGTTTATAAACCGGAACGCTGGCTAAAAGACGCACTATTTTTACCTGAAACCAGAAATGCTTTTACCGAATTGACAGCACAGGGCTGGACAGACGCAATACGGCAACTATATCCTGAAGAAACGATTTATACTTTTTGGGATTATTTCAGAAATGCTTATCAACGGGATGCCGGGCTACGGATAGATCATTTTCTGCTAAACGCGCAGCTAAACGACAAGCTTGTGTCGGGAGGAGTTGATAAAATGGTTCGCGGATGGGAAAAAACAAGCGATCATGCCCCGGTATGGATAGAAATTGAACTATAAAATTTGCTTATGCAGATTATATTGATTAATTTAAATAGTATAGGAATTTTCTATACAGATATAGATAAATGTGATAAAAGTCATTGATAAATAAAACTTATCATTTTTAAATTTGTCATGTAAAAATTTAATAACCATAAAAAATTAATAACATATGTCATTAGTAGGAAAAAAATTCCCGAACATTACTGTAGATGCAATGTCAGAAATGGGCGATAACCTTAAAATAAACGTTTATGAGGAGGCAGTAAACAACAAAAAGAAAGTGTTGCTTTTCTGGTACCCGAAAGACTTTACTTTTGTTTGCCCTACAGAACTACATGCATTTCAGGCTGCTATGGGCGAATTTGAAAAAAGGAACACTATGGTAATAGGCGCTTCCTGCGATACTAACGAAGTACATTTTGCGTGGCTTAATACATCAAAAGACAATGGCGGTATAGAAGGCGTTACTTACCCTATCCTTGCTGATACCAACAGGAATCTTGCTAATATTCTTGGAATTCTTGATATACAGTCTTCTGAATATAATGAAGAAACTGACTCTGTAATACTCGAAGGTTCTAACGTTACTTACCGTGCTACTTACCTTGTAGATGAAGACGGTAAAATATTCCACGAAAGCGTAAACGATATGCCTCTTGGCCGTAATGTAAACGAGTACCTAAGGCTTATTGATGCTTACACGCACGTGCAGGTTAAAGGTGAAGTTTGCCCTGCTAACTGGGAAGAAGGTAAAGAAGCCATGACAGCCGACAGGAAAGGCGTTGCTTCATACCTAAGTGCTCACTAATAAATTAAAAACAAAAGAAATTATGTTACAGGAACTTGAAAAAGATAACCTTGCAGAAATAGTGTCTCAGGAACCGCTGGTAGTTGTACAGTACTCTGCCGGATGGTGCGGCAACTGCAGGATAATGAAGCCAAAATTTAAGAAAATGGCAGGTGAGCATGAGAATGTAACATTTGTAATTGCCGATGCCGAGAATTTTCCTGAATCGAGAAAACTTGCAAAGGTTGATAACCTGCCTACCTTCGCTGCCTTTAAAAACGGCAGCCTTGTAAACCAGGTCCAGACAAATAAAGTAGACATTCTAACCGATCTTATCAATGAAGTTACCAGTAATTAAACACCTGACAGAGTTTATTGAGCAAAACGACCAGGACTACGTAGTAGAAGCCCTGGAAGTGCTTGAAGCGCTTACAGAAGTACCTTCGCTTAAAGACGAAGAGCTTGATGTGGTTGGAGAGCTAATCTCTAACATGTATGGTGCTATAGAGGTAAACAAGATGATAAAAGACGGTATGACAAAAAAAGAAGCGCTGAACAGTTTTATGATGCGCGTTCTTGGTGCAATAGATAAAAATTAGATTTTTTAATTGGGCGAAAAGGCGCTTCCGGAAACGGAGGCGCTTTTTTTATTCATTAAATTAAAACAAATACTTATAATAACAGCTAAAAGTAGCGGCAAAGCACTACTGCTTACAAGATAAATTTGCTACTTTTGCTTACTTAAAAACATACACAATTATGGCTAAAATAACTTTAGGGGGCAACCCTGTAAATACATCAGGCGAACTGCCTGCAAAAGGTGCAAAAGCACCAGATTTTACTCTTGTTAAAGGAGACCTGTCTACAGCATCACTGTCAGATTTTAAAGGTAGCAAGCTTGTGCTTAACATCTTTCCGAGTGTAGATACAGGCACGTGTGCCGCATCAGTAAGAAAGTTTAACGAAAAAGCGGCAGGCCTGGAAAACACAAAAGTACTGTGCATATCGCGCGACCTGCCTTTTGCCCAAAACCGTTTTTGCGGTGCAGAGGGTATAGACAACGTTTCGTCATTATCAGATTTTAAAGATGGTAAGTTTGGTGCCGATTATGGTCTTACCATTACAGATGGCCCGCTTGCCGGGCTGCACTCAAGGGTTGTTGTGGTTATTAATGAAAATGGCGAGGTGGTATATACCGAGCAGGTTGCTGATATTAAAGACGAGCCTGATTATGAAAGTGCCTTAGCGGCATTATAATCAAATACTGCTAATGAAAGATAACAGGTTTATAAGCGGCCGGCTGAAAAGCTTTGTATATGCATTTAGGGGTGCTTATAAACTTGTGGTTACAGAGCACAGCATAATGGTACAATTTATTATTGCTGTGCTTGTAACTATTACAGGCTTTATCTTTAAAATTTCGGCTACAGAGTGGATGCTGCAAACCCTTGCCATAGGCTTGGTGTTAAGCGTAGAAGGTGTTAATACTGCAATAGAAAAAATAGCAGATTTTATTCACCCGCAATATAATGAACGTATTGGTTTTATAAAAGATATTGCAGCAGGCGCGGTAACTTTTGCCGCACTCGCGGCATTGTGCATAGGGCTAATAATTTACATCCCTAAAATTTTCTGAAGTTTTTCAGGTAATTTGATATTTTTACAACAATTATAATTGTTTCATGGCTAAAGGCAAAAAAGAAAAATCGGCAACAGAGGCAAAACCGGTAACAGAAAAAAGAAAATGGAAACTGTCGCGCAGGTATAAAGTACTGATCGGAATTTTACTTTTCCTGTTTGCAGTTGCCATGCTGCTGTCTTTTGTATCATACTTTCTATACGGCGAGTATGACCAAAGTGAGCTTGATGCCTTTACAAACCGCGAAGAACCTGTTTACAACTGGCTCGGTAAATTTGGCGCATGGCTGGCCAACCTGTTCCTGTATCACGGCTTTGGTGCTGCATCATTTATACTCATCCGTTTTTTCTTTTTGTTCGGGGCTTACCTCGTGTTAGACCTGCCTGCCGGTAAACTTAAAAAAACACTTTTCTGGGATTTGTTCCTGGTAATAATTGTATCGGTACTGTTCGGCTTTTTTAACCCTTACCTACCCGAACTGGGTGGCGTTATAGGCTATGAAGTCAACCTTTTCATGCAGGATTATCTTGGTAAAACAGGCACCATGCTTGTGCTTATATTCGGCTTGTTCACCTTCCTGTTACTCAGAGTAAAAATTTCGCCCGATGCCATAAAATCGTTGTTCGAGAAAAAGCATCGCGAACCTGAGGAAGAGCCTATTGCAGATGTTTCAGCAAAACCGATACCCGAACCTATGCAGGCTGTTGAAGATGATATTCGGCCAATAGCACTTCAGGAAGAAGAAACAGATGAAGATGACGAAGCGCTTACTAACTTTAAACTTAAAACAAAACCTTCTCAGTTTGAAATAAACAGGGAAACCCTTAAGCCTACTATAACGCACACTTCAGAAATCAGTCTAAGCCCTAAAACAACAATAAAAGAGCCTGAACCCAAAAACAATGCGGATGATTTTTTGAGCAGTACCGGTGACGAAACTGATAGCTTTGTTATAGAGCAGGCAGTTGAAGAAGATATTGTAGAAGAAAACCTTGCTGCAAAACTGGTAAAAGATTTTGGCGAGTTTGACCCGACATTAGAATTATCAAACTACCAATTCCCTTCTATAGAGCTATTAAAAGATTATTCTTCAGGGGGTATTACTATAAATCAGGAAGAGCTTGAAGAAAACAAGAACCGTATTGTTGAAACTCTCCGCAATTATAAAATTGATATAGCCCAGATAAAGGCAACCGTAGGCCCTACTGTTACACTTTATGAAATTGTTCCGGAAGCAGGTATACGTATTTCTAAGATTAAGAGTCTTGAAGATGATATAGCCTTGTCGCTTTCCGCTTTGGGTATCCGTATTATCGCACCCATACCGGGTAAAGGCACCATAGGTATAGAAGTGCCAAATAAGAACCCTACTATGGTAGCTATGAAATCGGTTATAGCATCACCAAAATTTCAAGCAGCAGAAATGGAATTACCTATTGCGTTAGGCAAAACCATTTCTAACGAAACCTTTGTTGTAGACCTTGCCAAGATGCCCCACCTGTTAATGGCAGGTGCCACCGGACAGGGTAAGTCGGTAGGGTTAAATGCAGTGCTTACATCACTGCTATACAAAAAGCATCCTGCTGAAGTAAAATTTGTATTGGTAGACCCTAAAAAGGTAGAACTCACACTGTTCAATAAAATTGAAAGGCATTACCTTGCAAAACTGCCGGACTCTGAAGATGCAATTATTACCGATAATACTAAAGTAATAAACACGCTTAATTCGCTTTGCGTTGAAATGGATAACCGTTACAACCTGCTTAAAGAAGCTATGGTACGTAACATTAAAGAATATAATGATAAGTTCAGGCAGCGTAAGCTAAATCCTGAGAACGGGCACCGCTTTTTACCGTATATTGTTTTGGTTGTTGATGAATTTGCCGACCTGATAATGACAGCAGGCAAAGAGGTTGAAACACCAATTGCAAGGCTCGCTCAGCTTGCCCGGGCAATAGGCATCCACCTTATTATCGCTACACAAAGGCCCTCGGTAAATGTAATTACAGGTATAATTAAAGCTAACTTCCCGGCACGTATAGCTTTCAGGGTAACTTCAAAAATAGATTCACGCACCATTCTGGACAGCCAGGGTGCTGACCAGCTGATAGGCCGTGGCGACCTCCTATACACACAGGGTAACGATCTTACAAGGGTTCAGTGTGCATTTGTTGATACGCCTGAAGTAGAAAAGATAACTGAATTCATTGGTTCTCAAAAAGCATATCCGGACGCTTACCTGCTTCCCGAATATTTTGGTGAGGAAAGTGGCACTAATCTTGATATAGATATATCCGAAAGAGATTCGATGTTCAGGGATGCTGCAGAAGTTATAGTTACCGCGCAGCAGGGTTCGGCATCATTACTGCAACGAAAGCTTAAACTGGGATATAACCGTGCAGGCAGGCTGATAGACCAGCTTGAGGCAGCAGGCATTGTAGGCCCTTTTGAAGGCAGTAAGGCGCGTAATGTGCTTATACCTGATTTAACTTCTCTTGAGCAGTTTTTTAAAAATGAAGAAAATGACTTTTAAAATGTACAGGAGTATAAAGCTTACATTACTTTTTATCTTTACTTTCGGCTTATCGGTTAACGCACAAAACTCTCAGAAGGCTAAAGACCTTTTAGACCAGGTTTCTACAAAAATAAGGAGCTATGACAATATTGTTATAGACTTTAAATATACCATAGTTAATCCGGCAGACAATTTAAACCAGGAAAGTAAAGGCAATGTAGCACTTAAAGGAGATAAGTATGTACTTAATGTGATGGGCATTACCCGAATTTATGATGGCAGCAGGGTTTATAATATAGTGCCTGAAGATGAAGAAATATCTATTTCTACCTTTGATAACCAAAATTCTGATGAACTTACACCTGCAAAAATGTTTACATTTTTTAATTCAGGCTACAAGTATTACTGGGATATAACCCAAAATGTGAAAGGGCGTAAAATTCAGTATATTAAACTAAAACCAACAGAAGCATCTAACCCTACCAAAGAAGTGCTTATTGGCATAGACCTCCAGACAAAGCATATATATAACCTGATAAAGATGGATAAGAATGGTACTAAAACTACCTTTACCATAAATTCTTTTAAAACTAACCAGCCTTTGTCAAAAAATCATTTTACCTTTACAGAGAGTAAATACCCTAATTACTATATTAATAGATTAGACTGATTTTACGGTGAAAATATTAGACCGCTACATCCTTACCTCCTTTCTTAAAACATTCGGATCAGTATTTATAATCCTGTTTTTTATTTTTATCCTGCAGGGTATATGGCTGTTTATTGCCGAACTTGCAGGTAAAGACCTTGATGCATGGCTGGTGACTAAATTCCTGTTGTTCTACTCCCCTACTATTGTTCCGCTTGTATTACCGCTTTCTATACTGCTGGCTTCTATAATGACATTTGGCAATTTTGCCGAAAACTATGAGTTTGCAGCCATGAAATCATCGGGTATTTCATTGGGCAGGGCAATGCGGGTGCTTATGATATTTATTTTTGGTTTAAGCATTGTGGCTTTCTTGTTTGCAAATAATGTTATACCCAGAGCTCAATATAAATTCATTAACCTCCGTAAAAGCATAGTACAGCGAAAGCCTGCAATGGCTATTGCCGAAGGGCAGTTTAATGCTATAGGCGACTTTAACATTAAAGTTGATAAGAAAAGCGGAGAGAACGGCGAAAAACTTAAAGGTGTTACCATACACCAGCGTAAACCGGCGTCATCTAATGCTAAAATAATAAGGTCTAAAAATGGGGTGCTGCATAGCAGCGAAGATTCAAACCTGTTGCAACTTGAACTTTTTGATGGTTATTATTATGAAGAAGTAACTTCTAAAGATCCATCAGAAAGGCAAAGGCTGCCGTTTGCAAAAAGCAGCTTTTCCCGTCAGGTAATGAATATCGACCTCACAAAATTTAATGAAAGTAATGGTGATAACGAGCAGGTATCGCACACCAATAACATGCTTAATATAAGTGAGCTTAACTACACACTCGATTCTTTACAGCTAAATTATCAAAAGGAAAGAGCAAGTATAACCGAGAATGTTACTAACCGTGCCAGTATAGTACTTTCTAAACCTTCTTCCCGCACAATATTGCGTGAACGGGATAGCATTGGTATAGAAAAAAAGCCTTTACCTAAAGCAGTAAAAGACAGTGTTCCTGCAAATCTTTTATCTCTTGTAGATAAAGACGAAGACAAAAAGAAAGTTCTTGAGCTTGCTTCTAACAGCCTCAGCAGCTCGAACTTTATAATAATGGCGGGGCAGAATGAACTGAAAGAAAAAATCAAGAACATTAACGGTCACTGGCATGCGCTTTACGAAAAATTTGTAATAGGCTTTGCCTGTATACTTATGTTTTTTATAGGCGCTCCGCTGGGCGCGATAATCAGGAAAGGCGGCCTTGGTTTGCCTATTGTTTTTGCGGTACTTATATTTATTATATTTCACTTTATAAATACATTTGGTAAAAAGCTGGCGCAGGAAGATGGTATTCCTCCTTTTGCAGGCGCATGGATGTCATCATTTGTATTAGCGCCACTTGCCGTATTACTAACCTATAGGGCTACAAACGACATTGGTTTGATAAATATGGATAACATTTTGCTGCCGTTACAAAAACTGGTACAGAAACTTTTTAAGCTAAAACCTAAAGAACAGTAATAAAAATGCTGACTACTACCGAACAAAAAATACAACTTAACACAATAGAAGAAGCCATAGAAGACATACGCCAGGGTAAGGTTATAATTGTGGTGGATGATGAAGACCGCGAAAATGAAGGCGATTTTCTTGCCGCCGCAGATAAAGTAACCCCTGAAATGATAAACTTTATGGCAACGCATGGCAGAGGGCTTATCTGTACTCCGCTTACAGAAAAGAGATGTAAAGAGCTTGAGCTGAATGTAATGGTTTCTAACAATACTGATGCAATGCAGACTGCTTTTACAGTATCTGTAGATTTGCGTGGTAATGGTGTAACAACAGGTATATCGGCCCAGGACAGGGCTAAAACTGTTGAGGCGCTTGTAAACCCGGAAACTAAACCATTTGAGCTTGGCCGACCCGGGCATATATTTCCGCTTATAGCTAAAGAAGGCGGTGTACTAAGGAGAACAGGCCATACAGAGGCTGCTATAGATTTTGCAAGGCTTGCCGGTTACAGGCCCGCAGGTGTTATTTGCGAAATAATGAATGATAACGGCACTATGGCAAGGCTTCCTGAACTGTATGAAGTTGCTAAGAAATTTAACCTGAAGCTGGTATCTATAGAAGACCTTGTTGCCTACCGTATGCAGCACGACAGCCTTATCCAGAAGAAAGAAGATTTTGAGGTAAACACCCGCTTTGGTACTTTCCGATTAAGGGCTTACCTGCAAACAACAAATAAGCAGGTTCATATTGCGCTGACAAAAGGAAGCTGGAATACCGGTGAGCCTATACTCACGAGGATTAACTCTACGCAGGTAAATAACGACATCTTAGGCACTTTAACCAATAATGCTGACAAGAAGCTGGAAAGTATTTTTAAACGCATTAATAAAGAGGAAAAGGCTGCTATACTATTTATTAATCAGGAAGTCCAGCCGGGCGAATTACTGCAGCGCATTAAAGAACTGAAAAACCTGCAATCGCAGGGAATAAACAAAGCGCCGCAAATAAAAATGGATGTAAAAGATTTTGGTATCGGTGCGCAAATATTACACGATATTGATGTATCTAAAATGAAGCTGTTAACTAATTCCGCACAAACTAAACGTGTTGGAATGATAGGCTACGGACTTGAAATAACAGAATACATATCTTTTGATGAAAATTAAATTATTATTAATTTTCAGTAAATGAAAGGGTTAAAAGTATCACAGGTATTTTTTATGTTTTTTTGAAAAAATGTGTTTGGAAAACTGTAAAAGGTTACTATATTTGCAACCGCAATCAGGGAACAAAGATTGTTAACATACTGGAGAAATGGCAGAGCGGTCGAATGCGGCGGTCTTGAAAACCGTTGACTGTAACAGGTCCGGGGGTTCGAATCCCTCTTTCTCCGCAAAAAGCCCCGTAATCATTTGATTAACGGGGTTTTTATTTTGTGACAATTAAAAATTTTGCGTCAATGTTTGCTTTTAAAAAGCATCATTATCTATAAACTTTTTCAATAGGATTAACTATACGTTTTTATTCCTTAAATTCTACAACTTTACTACAACTATAATATTAACGGGCTTGTTCTCGGACATTGATTTATTTAATATGATTCAACTATTTAGATTTTATATAAAGAATTCTGCTGACGGTTTACAACATTTTATAATACCTCAAGCGATTTATCAATCACCCAAGGAATACATGTCATAAATTCTACCTGAATTAAATCTATCTTGTCAGCAAAGTGAGTTAAGTCGTTGCCATTTGCGAAGCCGACTGAAAACTTATCTGTCGTTGCTGTCAAATCTAAGGTGTAACCGCCTGTAGGTAGAGCAACTCTACAATCTTTTCCAGTTAATATATGCCCTTTGAAGTGAAACCAACCACCAATACGATGAAGTCCGTCGGGCAGTGTATCAAAGAAAATGATTTCTACTTCTTTTTTGTAGTCAATTCCTAAATCGTAAAAAAGACGATTGATTTCTTCAGGGAATACTTTGTCACGATAGGCAATATAATTTTTGCAATAGTTACAACTACAATTTTCAGTCCCGCTTAGTAAAACATTTGCATAAGCCTGTATTGTTAACTCACGGTCAACATTAAATACCCAATCTCTATATTTTACATTTGTATTAGACATTATTTTATCTAACTATTTATAAATATTGGCTTCATAGTATGACGCTAAAATTGTTGCTCCAAAAAGTATATTTTTATTTAGCGAAATAACCTCATTTCGTTAAAGTAATAGATAATATATATTATGTATTTGACACTTAAATAAACATTCTTAACGAATTATAGCAATAAAAAAGCTTCAGTAAAAACTGAAGCTTTTTTAAATATGTGGGCGATGAGGGATTCGAACTTTTATGCCGAAACCACTGTCCTCGCTATGTTTTCCAAAGTTCATTTTGGCTGTGCCATGAACTTTCTTTTAATCTATCCAAAATCAAGATAAAACCTGTCAACTTAAAGAACCATAATTCACTACAAAATTAGCTATTTTATGTACTTTTTAAAAGTAATCAAAAATATTATTGTACCAATATTTTACATATAAAAACTGTACTTAAGTTGCATGCTATCTTGTGGACTTAAATATTTCAGTATTTCTCCGACGTTTCTTGCACATTCAATTGTGATAGGCATTTGTCTATCAAATTGAGTATTATTCCAATTCATTTTGGTTAATGCGAGGATTTCGTCGCATATAATATTCGGAGACTCATCGTGTTGTGCTAATTTAATTTCAATAGCTCTGGGAATATATCTACCTGGATATGTCTCATAGTATGGAACTGAACCTCTAGTATATAGTAAGTGATATTTATCACTGATTGCAAAATGTGTTCCCCTCATTGGTGGATAATTTCCACTCCTATACAATCTTAAATCCGAAGTTTGTATTGAAATTAAATCGATCTGATTTATATGTAATTCACTTGCCGCCTGAGTAAATCCATATACTTCATCTTCACTGAAGTTTGAAGTCTTATGAATTACAAGTCTCTTAGGAAATATTTTAACAGCTTCGTAATATTCAGTTAAAGATTGTTTTAAAAGATTAAAGGCTTGTTCTTCACTTAGATGCGGTGTCCTATCATTCTTTTTCAATGTAATTTCTTCACCTCTTAAAATCACACCTTTTCCAAGTTCATTAAATATTTGAGCAATACTCGTTTGGGTTGATCTTCTATCTCTGCTTTTGAAAAAACTAATACCTGCATAACAAGTAGTTTCGGCAGAATCTTTTCTTATCAACGCCCATGGAGTTCCGGATGCTTTATAATATAATGCAGTAAAAAAATTCCATGCAATGGTAGCAGGATCTTGCATCTCCTTGGTTGGCTTTGCAACCCTATCTCTAATAATTTGGATAGGTATGTTATATTGCATTGCTTTTGCTTTAAGATTTCTTCTAAAATTTTGTTCTTTTGCAGAAACTTCTCCCTCATCAAAATCTTTTTCATAAACTTCGGTCTCTTCTTCATCTTCATCTGATAATTTTTCCTTAGCTTCGGTAATATGCTTCATAATATTCTCTGGTAAAGCACAAAGAATAACATCCGGTTTCTTATTCTTACTTAAAAATTTTATCTCGGCCAGGTACAATTCTGTTATTTCACTAATTACTATTTCAAGAGAGCTGCTTCTCTTTACAATTTTCTCTAAATCAGAATTGTTGAGCTTTCTTAAATAAGTGTAATCATAATTAATATCGCATTTAAAGCCTACATTTTTATTGAAGCCGCAGAAGTTTAAAAATAAGTTTGGATGCGGTGTTTTACTTTGCTTTCCGTCTATATGAGTTTTGCACGATTCTATCCACTCTAAAACAGCATCAACACTATCTGACTTACCAACTACTCCAATCGTTATTCTTTCAGGCCTCACTTGCCCAATATCAAATGGATTAAAAGTATATATACCACTTTTAGGACAAATGTGATGACCTAAACCAAATTGTAATGAAGGTTCCTCTATATATCTTAGATTCATTAATCAAAAAATGTTGCGTTCGTTAATTCGTTGTCTGGGCTTATCTCTAGTGGAACAGAACCAGACATTTCTTCTATAATTTTGACTGGAACCCACTTCTGTTCATCTAAACTTGGAGAGAGGCTCATTGGTTCAATTTTCGATGGTTCCAAGTATGGGTAGTAAGTAGTAAATAAGTCCATGTATGATAAATAGTATGCAAAAAATCTGAAATAGTTGTAAACAGAATTATTGTTTTCAAGCCTTTTTATTCCGGCCATGTATGCCGATTCATAACGACTTTCTTTATATCCTCCCGGATTAGTGAAGCTCCACGTTGGATTTATGACTAAATACCAATCCCTTTTAAAATTCAAAAATGATGCTTTAAAAGCCAAGTGTCTATAACAAATAATATGCCCCTCCTTCTTATTAGTCATTTCGAAAATAACCGTTTTAGTAGACTCTTTTTTACCTTTCCATCGTATTTGCTTTGCTTTTGGAGGTCTTGAACTAACAAATCTGAAAATCCTACGAGGAGGAAAGAATTCTATTCCTCTATAATAACAAAGTTGTATTAAAGCCTTTCTCAGAAGATTTTTAAATACTCTGTTATTTGCTTCAGTTTGTTCATAAAAATCATCACAATCTAGAGAAGTTATCGTTCCCACATCTATGATTTTTCTGAGAGGTTCACTACTTTTCGACAAATTACGAAACGTATAAATACATTTCTCAAATAAAATCCAGTCTTCAAAATGTATCTGATTCTGCTTTAAGGCTTTTTTTACTAAGTTATTTGGTTTTAATTTTTTTACTTTCTTTTTCCCTATACTCTGCAAATAGTCATTCAGATTTTCAAGAATAGCTTCTTCATCAATAAACAATTCTGCTTTGTATAGTGTTCTAGGAAAAGTGATTTTAACCATATTAGGCGATATTTCCTCTGGCTCGTTATTTAGATACCCATTTTCAAATTTAAGTTTGCGTTGTTCTATCTGTATATCGGAAAATTCGTGCTCATATAGTTTTGAAATTGCATGGATCTTTGGGGTCGAGCTTATAGCATTTATTTTCTGAAGGATGACATCCCTATCAATGATATGCTCGCCGGATTCAAACACAAAATTTTCCGGGATAATATCAGTCAGATTTGCGTCATTATACTGTGGCTTCCTTTCTGTTAAAATATAGAAATAAAGAACGTCAAACTCATTCTGCAATTCATGCTTTGCAAAAGTTTCAAGAGTGGATTTTATTTTATCAAAGGAAGATGTCGACGTAACTTGAAAAGCTACTCGATTTTTGAAATCCGCTAAATCAATTGCGGGAAAATTTTTCTTTTTAGTAGAATTTAAATTTTCAAGTTCTAATCCAAAAACTTCATTTAATAGAGGTACTAAGAAGTTTTCAGAATGGATATTAATATGATAATTTCCTATTGCAGTAAATCCCTCCACTTCATGAACAAATCGCGCTGCACAAGAATTTATTTTATTGATATATTCAATCCTATTCAATTTTTAAAGTAATTTAATTAAACCACTCATGCTAATTAAGCTAATTTAACAAAATTTATTCGACTTTAATTAGAACAGCATAAAACAAATGTACTTACTGTAGATTATTAGCATCTAAATTCTAAAATAATCTGTGACTTGATAACTTTTCTCCACTGTCTGAAACTAAGATCTCTTTCCAAAAGTCAGCATTTTTTGTTTTGTCTGAACTATTATAACAACCGTCATAGATTTTTTGAAGCGTGTCTTGTTTGTGTTGAATGCCTACCGTTGTTTTTGTTCCGTTTTTGTAGACCCAGTAATTCATCATTCCTTTTGAAATTACACTAGCTTGGGTGGGTTCTTTGAGCAACCGAAAGTCGTCTTCCAATTTAATTTCAAATTTGTAAGTGTCTGTTCCGTCCGACAATTCAAATTCAACTTGTTCGCCACGTTTCAGAAAGGGTTCGTTTTTTATTTTGCGAAGTTCTATTAATGTGTGTAAACAATTTCCAACTTCATGATTAAATTTTGGTACATCATAACTATCGTGACTAGTTGGGTTTAAAACAAACTTTCTATGACTATCTAACGCTTCAAAAAGTGCTTTATCAAGTCCGGCATTCTCAGCAAATATTTTTGCCTGCATAATTAACCCATTTAAGTCATGAAGATTATATTCAGATGTATAATGGTATTTCTTGGGTAAAAAATCTTTGCAAAATGCTTCAGCTTCTTTTCGTAAAAAATTACCGGCTATTTCATATTCCTTTTTGTGGAAATACAGCTCCGCTTTTTCAAGATATGTATCTGACGTTTTTATCAAAGGTTGAGGAATACCATCTTTCTCACATTCGTACATTTCAATATATTTCCAATTTTCTTGTGAAAAACATTTTATGCGATGACGAAGTAATTCAAAAAAGTTACGGTCGTGGGTTAAAATTATAAGTTGATAGTCAGTAAATTCTTTTAAGATAATATCTAATACAATTTCACGATTGCTCATATCTAAGCTTATTAGCACATCGTCTAAAATTAAAAATTTTGGTGTGTTACCTGCCATCGCACCACTCAATTTTTGATCAAGCATGGCAAAACGAATAGAAAGAGCAATTGCTGTTAATTTTGCTTCGTTTAAAAATGTATGGGGTCGAGAGATAGTTCTTTTTTCTTCCTCTAATCTTACATGATTAAATTTAGCATGGACAAATATTTGCGGAGCAATGGTTCTATGATTTCTCTTAGTGCTGCTTCCTTCGATAAATGCATCATAAGAACAAGCTTTGGTATCAAAACTAATTGTAAATGGTTGTTTAAATTTTTTTAAATATTCATTTACAGATTCTACAATAGATTCAAAATAGAATTTGAGTTCAGTATTAAAAACATTTACTGCTTTCGAAAATGCTACATAAGCAGGGTCATGCATCCTACCTCGCGGATGTAACCCCCCTTTTATATAGTCCCACCATTCTTGTGCATTGGCTGTAGCGACTGCCGCATCGTGACGAACCAATACTTCCCGAAAGTTAATGAAAGGCAAAATATCTTTATCCATTATCGGAAATAGATTTATTTCCTGAGGATTTTTGAAATCGTGAATTTTAGAGAGCAACTTGTAGTTGATAAGCTCACTACCCTGGACAGCTTGTTCTATTAATGTTCCCGTTCGGGTATTTACTGTTGTATTTGATATTAATTTATCTGTGGTAGATTCTTGATCATCTTCAAAAATTAATTTTATGTAGCTTTCAGCAGCATCTTCCGCAAAACGATTTCTGAGATTTTCAGGATGGTTATGTAGGAAATACTTTTGAACTTTAGAAATATCGGATTTAAAAATACTTTGAAAAAAAGTATATAACGCCCAATAT
>NZ_JAMWYY010000030.1 GCF_024305175.1 Flavobacterium sp. | reverse complement strand
TAAAAAGTTATAAATACTAAAGTATTCTTAATAAATAAAGTTAAATTTTGAATTGTAGTTAAACCGCATTTACCTTTACACCATCAAAGTAACATAAATACAAAACTTACCATGAAAAGACTGAATTTAGTATTAGGAGCCGTGCTTATTACGGCTGGTTTAACATCTTGTAAAAATGATGCAGAAATGGCTGCAGAAAAGAGTGTAGACCGATATGAATCTTTTGTAGATTCTATAGACCGCCTTGACGACGAGGAAAGGATAGCAAACTGGGAAGCTATAGAAGCACAGTATGAAGCAAGGCTTGCTGAAGCTGAAGCAGCGCTGGAAAACCTGAAAGACAGGGAAGGTGCAGAAACAAGGATTAATGACAAGAAAACGAAATATGACGAAGTGAAAATGGAAGCTTCGCAAAACATGAACCAGGCATCTGCTAATAACGGCCAAACGCTTTATGTTAGCTTTTTTGGTGAAGGTAACGGTGTAGGTAATGACATGGACTTTACATGGGTTAACAAAGACAACATACTTAGCGTATATGAAAACTTTGTAAAGACATTTGAAGCCAACAAAGACACTTACTCTCGTGAGGACTTCGATAAAATCAAGAACTGGTATGAGGCTCTTGATGCAAGAAAGAACACTGTAGAAAAAGAAGGACTTTCTGCTGAGGACAACAGGAAAATTGCAGCGCTTAAAGTTGATTTTGCACCTGAATTTAAGTGGGAACGTATGAACGCTAAAAGCCAGGAAAACGAAAACGCTAAAGAAGCTGCAGAATAATCTGAATAGATAAAGGTTGATTATAAATTTGCGTGTAAAAAGGCTGCCGGATTCCCGGCGGCCTTTTTCTTTTTAACTGTGGGTTAACGCATTTTATGCTTAAGGCTGTGTAACTTGTATAGAGTTATGAATTTAAAATAAATACTTATGGCAAAGAATCACGGACCACAGGTTAAAGATGACGAGCAATATGAGGCTTTAAGAGATAAAGGCTACAGCAAAGAGAAATCTGCCCGAATAGCCAACAGCAAAGGTGCAGAGAAACGTGGCGGCAATGCAAAACAATATGAAGACCGCACCAAGAAAAGCCTTTATGATGAAGCTAAAAAAGTAGGTATTGAAGGCAGGAGCAAAATGAGTAAATCAGAACTTGCCGATGCTTTGCGAAATAACTAACCTAAAAGCCCCCAAAAGTTTTTAACGCCAAGCAATGCATCTGCCCAGAATGAGCGGAATGGCCTTATCAGGAAATGCTGTTTGGCCTGCCCCGGCCTGAAAAACACAAGCCCTATATGGTATAAATCTATCGTTACGGTAGCTTCAGGCTGTTTTACTATATTTTGCCAGGCAGCTTCAGTTACAGAGGTTTTACGTATATCGCCTATAACACATAAACTTTCTTCTCCCGAAACAGCCTGTATCTGGTTAAGCAGTTCTCTTACAGAAGTGGCAGTTTCAGCAGAAAAATAAGCTAAATCTATAGTACCGGGCACAGGTGCCATAGGCGAAAAGAACCAAATGCGTTGCGCGTGTGCTTCGGCAATTTCCCTTATTAGTGCCGTAGCTGTACCTTTAGGGTCATCAGGCACATATAGTTTTACAGACTTTAAGCCTGTTATTATTTTTTCAAGTATTTTAACCGCTTCTTTAGGTAAACCTGATTGACTGTTGTTATAGTATTTTAATCGGTTTGTATTACCATAAAAACATTTATTAGCCACTTGGTACACAAATGGCGAATGCAGCCCATGTGCATTTACCGATCTCCATAAAAATGTAAAATGCGACGTTGTTTTCATGGCAGCCTTTATTTATCCTTCCATTTTGGCAGTAAGTTCAAACCAACGCTCGGTTTTTTCCTCTATAGCTTTCAAAACCTTTTGCAATTCATCTGCTTTGGCGGCAATATCAGCATCGGCAATACTGCCATCGCTAAACTGCTTTTCTATAGTTTCTTTTTTTGCTTCCAGCTCCTTAATTTCTTTTTCTATTTTGTCATACTCCTTCTGCTCATTAAAGGTAAGGCCCGCCTTTACATTATTCTGCTTCCATGATTTTTTATCAGCACCCGATTTACTTTCATCTTTCGCAGGCTCTGCGCTATCCTCATAAGTACGGAAATCGCTGTAATTACCGGGAAAATCTTCTATCACACCTTCTCCCCTGAAAACAAAAAGGTGATCTACAATCTTATCCATAAAATACCTGTCGTGCGAAACCACTATAAGACAGCCGGGGTAATCGAGTAAAAAGCTCTCCAGTACGTTTAGTGTTACTATGTCAAGGTCGTTAGTAGGCTCATCAAGTATCAGGAAGTTGGGGTTTTGTATCAGCACCGTACACAGGTAAAGGCGTTTCAGCTCTCCCCCGCTCAGCTTTTCTACATAATCGTGCTGCTTTTTCCTGTCAAATAAAAAGCGTTCCAGCAACTGCCCTGCCGAAATAGTCCGCCCCTTGGCAAGCGGAATAAACTCACCAAACTCTTTGATGATATCTATAACTTTTTGCCCTTCTTTTGGAGTAATGCCGCTTTGGGTATAGTAGCCTATCTTTATGGTTTCGCCTACAACCACCTTGCCATTATCGGGCTGTATGGTTTGGGTTAAAATATTGAGGAAGGTAGATTTGCCCGTACCGTTTTTACCGATGATACCAATGCGCTCACCCTTTTTAAAATTAAAATTAAAGTTTTGCAGTATGGTTTTATCCTTAAACTTTTTTGAAACATTGTGCAACTCAACAATTTTGCTGCCCATACGCTCCATATTAATCTCCAACTCTACCTGGTGCTCTTTGCGGCGGCTGTTGGCTTTTTCTTTTATTACATAAAAATCGTCCTGCCTTGATTTAGATTTTGTTGTACGTGCCTTGGGCTGGCGGCGCATCCAGTCAAGCTCCTTAACAAAAAGATTCTGTGCTTTATCTATACTGGCATTTTCTGCCGCTATGCGTTCTTCCTTTTTAGTAAGGTAGTACGAGTAGTTGCCTTTATATTGGTACAGCTTGCCATTATCAAGCTCTACAATTTCGTTGCACACACGCTCTAAAAAGTAACGGTCGTGCGTTACCATAAAAAGCGTAATGTTTTCTTTTGCAAAATAATCTTCCAGCCACTCTATCATTTCAAGGTCAAGGTGGTTGGTAGGCTCGTCAAGAATCAGTAAGTCCGGTTTATTGATGAGTATTATTGCCAGTGCAAGGCGCTTTTTTTGCCCACCCGATAAGGTTTTAACTTTCAGTTTTAAATCATCCAGCTTAAGCTTAAAGAGTATCTGCTTATACTGAGTTTCAAAATCCCATGCATTGTAGAGTTCCATACGCTCAAAAGCTTTTTGGTACACTTCTTCGTCTTCAGGATTCTCCAATGCTCTTTCATATTGCTCTATAACCTTAAGTACATCATTATCTGATGCAAAAATGCTTTCCTCAATTGTTAGCTCCGGGTCAAGATTAGGCTCCTGTGAAAGAAATCCCATTTTAATTTCCTTACGTATTACCACCTGGCCGGTGTCGGGCGTGTCCTCGCCGGTAATAATTTTAAGAATACTGGTTTTCCCTGTGCCGTTCTTGGCAACAAAAGCTATTTTCTGGTCTTTGTTAATACCAAATGATATATTCTCAAAAAGGGTACGCTCGCCAAAAGACTTAGATATATTTTCTACTGAAAGATAATTCACGAAATAATGTTTTTGCAAATGTACACCAAATACTCACTTAACCAATAAATGTCATTTTGACATTATAACCGACAAAAAGTCATAAAAACTCAGCTGGTACAACAATTGACTATAGCTAAACAACAATAAAGATTTCAATCAAGTTTAACGTATAAACATTTTTAGTTATGAACTTAGTGAAAAGAAACACAGCAAATGCTAACCGTTTATTCCCGTCTGTAATGGATGAGTTATTTAAAGACTGGGCGGGCGGCACACAGTTTAACAGGATGATTGCCCCTGTAAACATTAAAGAAACAGATGAGTCTTACACCGTAGAGCTTATGGCTCCGGGAATGAAGAAAGAAGATTTTAATATTGAGGTTGATAACGACCTGCTAACGATTTCAGCCGAAGTAAAATCTGAAAATACTGAGCAGGAAGAAGGCAAATATACCAGAAGGGAATTTAGCTACTCTTCTTTTAAAAGAGCCTTTACTTTGCCGGAAAGTGTAAAGGAAGACGACATTAATGCTTCTTACCAGGATGGCATACTAAAAATTGCCCTGCCTAAAAAAGAAGAGGCATTACCAAAACCAAAGAGGTTAATAGATATTTCATAATAGTTTTTGAGTTAGTTGGTTTATGTAAAAAGCGCCCTTAAAAAAGGGCGCTTTTTTTATAGTATAATATTAAAATATCTTTTTCTTTTTGCCGCCGGCTATAAGCCTGTCGACTGAAAACCTTCCGCTGCCCACAACAAGCAGCAGTATATATACTGCAAGGTAAAGGCCCGGAAGTTCTTTGTTATCAAACGGGTCATTGGCATGCACCACAAATAATATAACCAGCATGGTAATAATAAGCGGTATAGCTGCCAGCCTTGTGGCAAAACCCATAATGATTAAAAACGAACAGATAAGTTCTGCAAATACGGTAAGGATTAGTGACAATTGCTCTCCTACGCCTATAGGGTCTGCAAACTTTACAGGGCCGTCTTCCATCAGCATATCCAGCTTTTGGAGCCCGTGTGTCATCATAAAACAGCCTACGGTTATCCTCAGTAAAAGTAACGCTATATCATACAGGTTTTGGTTGTATGAAGTACTGAACATCCGCATGATTACTGTTCAGTAAATTGAAGGTTGCCTATAAGTTTTACTTCTTCACTTACGGTTAACCCCCCGCCTTCAATAACAGCATTCCAGTTAAGCCCGTAATCTGTCCTGTTTATCTTACCAGTAACTTCAAGCCCAACTTTTTTATTGCCATAGCCATCTGTTGCCGTTCCGCCATATTCACCTTTAAAGGTTACCTGTTTGGTTACGCCCCTCATGGTAAAATCAGCTTTAATAGTATAATCGTCGTCGCTAACCTGTTCTATAGAGGTAGTTTTAATTGTAATTTCCGGATGGTTTTCGGCATCAAAAAACTCTTCACTACGAAGATGGCCATCGCGCTGCCCATTGTTGGTATTGATACTTGCCGCTTTAATTGAGATAGAAACTTCTCCGCCTTCAAAAGTATCTTCCGGTGTAGTTGCGCTTCCGCTGAATTCTCCGAAAGAACCCGATACAGTAGAAATTACAAGGTGTTTAACTTTAAAAAGAATTTCTGAGTGTGCAGGGTCTAATGCCCAGTTTTTTGTCGCCATAATTTCCTTTGGTTTATTAATGGTTTTGGTTTAGCATTGTAAAAATACGTAAAATGCTACAAACAGCCGTTAAAATAGTGTAAATTAAGGCTTAAATCCTAAAATGCGGAAAATACTCCTGCATTTTAGGAGTTATACATCGGGGGGAATTATAGCTGTAACAGCCAGTACCATAACGCCAGCGTTAAAAACGACAACGGAATACCTACACCTATCATCATGCCTGATAAGCGGGGCTTGAGCCCATGCGACGAAGCCAGTATGGATGCTGTAATCATAGGTGCCATGGCAGCCTCCATTACAGATACATCTACAGAAAGGCCGTCAGCGCCTATAATAAGCTTGTATAGTATGAAAAAGAAAGCCGGCATTATTATAAGCTTAAAGAAAAGCCCAAGCGCTAAAAAGCCCCAGTGCCTGCTTTTGCGTTCAATTTTAAGCTGCATGCCAACAGCAACAAGCGCAACCGGGGTCACCGTACTGCCCAGCCGCTGAAATACCGATTGCAGGGCATCTGTAAAGTCATAACCCGCGACATTCATAAATATAGCGGTAAAAAAAGCTATGAACGGCGGAAATAAAACTATCTTCCTGATTATAGCGGATGTGCCTACCGCACCCCTGCTGTAAGCAGCTGCTACCATAATGCCGAATGTTGCCATTACCACAAATGTACCGGGCTGATCTACAATAATTGCTGTTTGCAGCCCTTCTTTCCCATATAGCGCCTCTATAACCGGGAAACCTACAAAAGAGGTATTGCCAAGCCCTGCGGTAAGTATAAGGCAGCCGGTAAGCTTTTTAGACCAGCCCATTGCCTTGCCAAGCGTAAAGAAAAACAGGAAGGCCAGCAAAAAGCCAATCCACGCCACACCCAACGGATACAGCAGCTTAAAGCTTACCGTAATTTTAGGTATGTAATATAAAGCCAGTGCCGGCAATGATATGTAAATTACAAACTGGTTAAGCGCAACATAGGCATTTTTAGGGAATGCCTTTACACGTTGCAGCCCTACGCCCGCAAGCATACAAATAAAAACAAGCAGAATACTATCCAACAGCTGAAAGTTTATATTTTCGCCAAAAATACGGTTATTGCCCATAGTTTGCAGAAAAAACAGCAGATGTTTTGCGGTTTGGTAATTCCCTCTATATTTGTAACAGAATTTATTACAGAAATGATTTCAGGTAAATTTGCCATTACGGTGCACATACTTTCGGTACTCTCTAAATACCCTGAAGACTACCTGTCTTCAGAAATGCTGGCTTCGAGCATGAACATAAACCCTGTACTCGTCCGTAAAGAAATTGCCAACCTTAAAAAGCACAGCCTTGTAGAAAGCCGAGAAGGTAAATATGGAGGCACACGCCTTGCCAGGCCTGCAACAGAAATTTCGCTTGGCGATATTTTCAGGATAACTTTTGAGCAGGTAAACCTGGGATATTGCAAGAACACTCCTAACCAGAACTGCCCGGTGGGTAAGAAAATCAATATGAGCCTGGATAGGCTTTATGATGATATAAACGGCGATATAAACAACAAGCTGTGCGGCATTACGCTGTTGCAGTTTGCAGAGTCGTTTTAAATCTTTACCTTTTTTAAAGTGTTTTTACCAAAACCCTTAACTTTACGGGTATAAACAATCCTCTTTTGGAAAATAAGTACAACCATAAAACCGCATTGCACGAAAAAGATGGTATAAACCAGCCTGAAAGCATCAGCGAGGCAGCCATTGCACAGATTACCAAACTGCGCCGCAAACAACCCGATGCGCAGGAAATAGTTAACGGCATACTGGCAGGAAACAAAACCATGCTTAGCCGTGCCATTACGCTTGTAGAGAGCACAAATGCAACACATCTAGAAAAGGCAAACGAGGTTATAAACAAATGCCTGCCGTATGCTAACAAGTCGGTTCGCATTGGTATAACAGGCGTGCCGGGGGTTGGTAAAAGTACTTTTATAGAAGCGTTTGGTAAATACCTTACCGGTATCGGCAAAAAAGTGGCGGTACTGGCGGTTGACCCCAGCAGTTCTGTATCGCATGGCAGCATACTGGGCGATAAAACCCGTATGGAAGAACTGGTTAAAGATGAGAATGCCTACATACGGCCATCGGCATCAGGTGATACTCTGGGCGGGGTAGCCCGCAAAACCCGCGAAGCCATCATACTTTGTGAAGCCTGTGGTTTTGATACCATAATTATAGAAACGGTTGGCGTGGGCCAAAGTGAAACTGCGGTGCACAGTATGGTAGATTTTTTCCTCTTGCTTAAAATTGCAGGGGCAGGCGATGAATTACAGGGCATTAAACGTGGCATTATGGAAATGGCCGACCTGATAGTTATAAACAAGGCCGACGGCGATAATATTAAAAAAGCAAAGCTGGCAAAAACAGAATTTAATCGTGCGCTGCACCTGTTCCCTGCTAAAAGTTCAGGTTGGCAGCCAAAGGTAACTACCTGCAGCGCCATAACCCATGATGGCATTGCCGATGTGTGGCAGGTTGTAACCGATTACTTTGAAATGGTAAAGGCTAATGGTTATTTTGAAGGCAAGCGTGCCGGCCAAAACAGTTACTGGCTTACAGAAACCATAAATGAACAGCTAAAGGCAGGCTTTTATAACCGCGAAGACATAGCCCCGCTTATAGAGCAATATAAAAAAGCGGTGCAAAACAATGAACTCTCACCGTTTGCAGCCGCTACAATATTACTGGATAAGTATTTTGGAAAGTAAAACTGTTAACCGTTAGCTTTCGGCTTTCAGCAAAAAAGACAGAATAGATTCACTTAGCTCTGAATGACAATACAGCGAAAGCTAATCGCTGAAAGCTGTGAGCTGTCAGCTAAAAAGCTAATTACTACTCACCTTCATACCGCTCCATTTCGCGGTCATAGAATTTGTTTGCTTCTTCTATCAGTGATTCCATTTCAGATTCAAGTTCATTTTCATCAAGGTCGTCCGGCTCTTCTAAAAACTCTACCTCATCATCTTTAAGGTTTATTATAAAGCGCGGGTAATCAAGATGTATGATAAAAATATCATCCGGGAAATCGGTATTATCGGCAAGTACAAATTTTGGTAATTCCATTACTGGTTTATTGTTTAAAGTTAACGTTCAGCCAATCGTTGCCGGCTGATCAGTTTTTTAGTTAAATAATTAAAACGAAGATACAAAAATAAAGCAGCCGCAGTTAAGCCTGCCAGCAGCCCTATCCAGATGCCTGCCGCCTCAAGGCTGGTATAATGCCCTAAGTAATATGATATCGGGAAGCCGATTATCCAATAGGAAACAAAAGTAATAACGGTGGGTATTTTTACATCCTGCAGGCCACGCAGCGCACCCAGCACTACTACCTGTATACCATCGCTTATCTGGAAAACGGCAGCTACCAAAAGTAATTGTGCAGCAATACTTATAACTACTGCATTTTCGCCGATTAGCGAAGCATCATTCATATCAAGGAACAACGGCGGCAAGATTTTATGGAATGCCACAAACAAAATAGCAAAAGCAATTTCGAGCAATACCGCAAGCAAGAATATAGAGCGCGCTACCAACAATAGCTTTTTATAATCCTTCAGCCCCTTTTGGTTGCCTACACGTATCATACCCGCCACGCTAAGCCCCATGGCAAACATAAATGTAAGGCTGGCAAGGCTAAGTGCTATCTGGTTTGCAGCCTGGCTCGATTTGCCTATAGAACCCGAAAGCCATACTGCAGCCGTAAAAAGCGCCACCTCAAAAAGCATCTGCATGCTGGATGGCAGCCCGAGAGCTGTTATCCTGCGCAGTACCGACTTTTGTATTTCGCCAAAGCTAAAGCCTGAAAGGTAAGTCTTGAGCTTATTGTTGCGCGCAAGTATATAATGCATATATACAACCATAAATATACGGGACACTACAGTACCGAGGGCAGCGCCTATAATACCCATTTCGGGGAAGAACCATATACCATAAATGAGCAGGTAGTTAACCACTATATTGATTATATTACTTATAATAACCGCATACATGGCATATTTGGTTAAAGATAAACCATCTGTAAATTGCTTGTAGCCCTGGAAAATAACCATCGGGAAGAGCGAAAAAGCAACCCAGTCGATGTAGGGAGCTGCAAGCGCTACAACTTCTTCAGGCTGGTTCATTAAGTACATAAGCGGTTTGGCAAACCACACTACACCGAAAAGAAAAGCACCCAATATTGTGCACAACAAAAGCCCGTTATGGAAAACAGTGCGCACCATAGCCGTACTTTTTTCGGCATCATATTGTGCCACTATTGGTGTTATGGCTGTAGAAAACCCTATGCCTACAGACATGGCAATAAACACCATACTGTTACCTAATGAGGCAGCAGCAAGCTCGGCAGTACCCAGCTTACCCACCATAATATTATCTACAATACCGGTTATGGTATGCCCAAGCATACCCAAAACTACCGGCCATGCAAGGCTGATGTTGTACCTGAATTCTTTTGTGTAAGTGGAAAACTTCAATTTTTCATGCAATTAGGCCGCAAATGTAAGCAGAAGATTTGGTTAAGGCATGATGAATTATAAATGCTATAAATTTGATAATCATCAATGTAATCTTACATATGTAAAATTTTAATAAGCCTTTCTCAAATTATTAACAAAATATTGGAATTATTTGCGATGCAGGCATACTAATTTTACATCAGTAATAAAAGAGAAAATGATTATGAAACAGTTGATGAATGTAAAAGGACTGATGCTGAGTGCATTATGTTTTTTAGGTGCAGGAAGTGCTTTTGCACAGGATATTACCGGAACGGGCGAACCGGCCCTGGATAATTATGAACAGGGCTTCAGGCTTGGTTTTGGCCTTAATGCAGGCCCCGCAACAGGTGATTATTTTAACTTTGTACTTGGCGGAGATGTAAGGCTGCAATATGACCTTACCCAAAAAACATCTTTAACCCTTACAACAGGTTATACACACCTTTTTGGCGAAGAAGATTATATAGATGATTTAGGCTACATACCTGTAAAGGCCGGCTTTAAAGCCTTTGTATGGGAAAACAGCTTTTATGTGTTGGGCGAAGTTGGTGCCGGTTTCGCGGTAACTAATGATTATGATGAAACTACCTTTTTATGGTCGCCCGGTGTAGGCTATGCCAATGACGTAATAGATATTAGCGTACGCTATGAAGGCATGAATGATTTTAACGCCGACCAGATAGCATTGAGGCTGGCCTATGGCTTCAGGTTATAACATAACACCTTTAACACCTAAGTACAAAAACTAACTTTGCAAAACCTGTACCTTTTTGGTGCAGGTTTTTTACTTTTGTTATTACCACACATCCGCATAAAAATGAAGCTATTTATTATTGACTGGAGTAAAGACAGTACAACGCCGCTTATAGAATATTGCAAGGGTACCCCGCATAAAATTGTAGGTACAGAGTTATCCAATGGCGGTACCGCTTATAAAAACACAGCGGTTTGCAAGCCTGATGCCATAATTATAAATTATGCAGTAAAACCGGCACACGGGCGTATTACAGCAGAGGAGATCCGTAAGCGCAAACTAACGGCATCAATACCCCTGTATTTTATAAACGGTGATGAAGATGACAATGAGAAAGTGCAGAATTTAGGTATCTGCCTTAGCGAAGATGAATTTAAAGAACTGCTGGATACCGATCAGTCAGGATTTTCAGTTGAAAGTTTCCTTTTATAAAGGTTAATATTCTCCATAACCTCATCATCAACCTCAGGCTCGCGGATATCATATTTAAGCAATTCGTCATAAATTGTTTTTGCAACAAGGTAGCGGGCAGCCTTTTTATCATCGGCAGGTATGGCATACCAGGGCGCATGTGGCTTAGAGGTATTGTTTATGGCTTCTTCATAATACTTTTGGTAATCTTCCCAAAATCCTCTTTCATCAAGGTCGGCAGGCGAAAATTTCCAGTTATGGCTTTTCTTGTTCAGCCTTCGCAGTAATCGCTGGCGCTGCTCCTCTTTGCTTATATGCAAAAAGAATTTTAATATTATAGTGCCGTTTTCAGCCAGATGTTTCTCAAAGTTATTTATCTGCTTAAACCGTTGCTGCCAAAAATCAGCAGGGACATCTTCAACAGTATCCATACCCGGCAGGTTTTCATTCAGCAAATATTCAGGATGCACCCGCGTTACGAGTACATTTTCATAATGGCTGCGGTTAAAAACAGCAAACTTGCCTTTTTCGGGCAGGGCTACATAGTGCCGCCATAAATAGTCATGCTTAAGTTCGCGTGATGTAGGCTGTTTAAATGTATAAACATTAACACCCCTTGCATTAAAATATTTAAACACCTCACGTATAAGGCTGTCCTTGCCCGATGTGTCCATACCCTGCAGGCATATCAGCACACTATAGCGGTTGTTGGCATACATTTTATCCTGCAGCTTGCCCAACTGCTTGCTTATCTGTTTAAGCGCCTGTTTCTTCTCCTCTTTAGTGGCTCCGAGGCTCTCGTGCGTTATAGCACCTGCTATGCTGAAAGGTGCTGCAATTTTAAAACTGCTATCTGCTGCATTTATCATGGTTAAAATGCTTTATCTTTATATAAATGTAAGAATTTATACGCCGCTGCGTTTTGGTAAAAACCTAATATTATGCAAAAGTTTAAGTTAGAGCTGTTATTCAGGATAATAGGCATTGGTTCTGCTTCGGGGTTGTTTTTTAACGGCAGCTCGTTATTTATCATTTCCGATAACAGCCATTTTTTATATGAGTATAACATCACCACACAAAAGCTGGATAAAATACCGTTGGTAGCTCCTGATTATACAGGCCCAATGGAAAACGTGCCAAAGCCGGATAAGCCTGATTATGAAGCCTTGTCTTATAAAGACGGGCATCTGTACCTGTTTGGCTCAGGCTCTACAGAAAACCGCAATATAATAGGGCACATTAACAGCAAAACCAAAGAAGTTTACCCGCACATAGATGCTACCGATTTGTATATGGTTATGCAAAGCTTTGGCGAAATTACACCCGATGATTTTAATATAGAAGCGGCTGTAAATGATGGCTCGGTTTGGTACCTGCTGCAACGCGGTAACGGTAAAAACGGGCAAAATGGTATTTTTACGCTTGATGGTGATATAGCCGATACTAACTTCCAGATACTTTATAATGCAATTGACCTGCCCGAGATAAGCGGTGCAAAGGCTGGTTTTACCGATGCCGTAAAAGTGGGTGGTGTTTTATACTTTATTGCTGCGGCAGAAAAATCTTCATCAACCTACCATGATGGCGAAGTTACCGGTACACTTATAGGCTCGCTTGACCTTGAAACAATGAAAGTAAAGAAAACACAGGTAATAGGGAAAAATAAGTTTGAAGGTATAACCCTTTATAAAGACAATGGCAGCACGCTTGAGTTCCTGCTATGTGAGGATAAGGATAATGACGAGGATACATCTGATATTTATAAGCTTACCATTGAGAAATAAGCCTCTTCCCAACCCTCTCATATTTCCCCTTTGGGGGTTAGGGGCTAATTTTTTTCACCCCCCTTCCCAACCTTTTGTACAGTTTGATGCTCTATACAGGTAAAGAGACATAATTGTGATGGATGAAAAACTCATAGATGCATGCAGGAAAATGCACCGCGACGCACAACGACGGGTGTATGAGCATATGGCGCCAAAGCTGTACTATACCTGCAAAAGGTACCTGAAGAGTGAAGAGCTTATAGAAGAGGCAATGGCTGATGCCTTTTATACCATCTTTACCAAACTGGACCAACTGAAAGAAACCGCGGCTTTTGAAGCCTGGGCACGCAAAATTGCCGTGAACCAGTGCTTGCTGAGCCTGAAGCGGAACGTGAACTTCAATATTTATATTGAAGACATGGCAGCGGCAGCCGAACCTTCGCAAACCCATTCGGCCGGGCTTGAGGAAGAAGACCTGCTGCACCTGCTTACCTACCTGCCCGAAGGCTGCAAAACTATTTTTAATTTGTATGCCATAGAAGGGTACTCGCACAAGGAGATAGCCTCCATGCTGAACATTAGTGAGGGAACATCCAAATCACAATTAAACGTCTCCCGAACCAAACTGAAGGAATTAGTAAACAATGTTTATTACCAAAACGTGAACAGCAATGGAAAATCAAGATAAAATATACGAACAGTTTAAAGAGGCTGCCGGTAAAGCCGAACAAAAGGGTTTTGACCGTATGGAGGCGGTATGGAGCCGCGTAGAGGAAAAGCTGGACGAGAAGAAAAAACGCCGTGGCATAGCATGGTGGAAATATACAGGCGCAGCCGCAATGCTTTTGCTGTTCATCAGTATAGGCAACCTTATTATGCGTAATGATGCCGACCCGGTCGTAAACCCAAATGTGGCACCGGAACGCAATGTTACTACGGTTATTGATACACAAAAGGTAAATGAGACTTTTACTACGGAGCGCCAAGTAGAACATATTATCGCAGATATTGATACAACACCTAAAAACAAATTTGAAAAATCAAATCCTATCGATAATAGTTATTCGTCCAAAGAATATATTATTAATGGAAGGCATGTTGTAGAAGAAGTAAAATATAAACCGCTTGAGGCTCAGAAAAAGGTAAATACTCCTGTAGTAGAAAGCGAAACTATGGTGCTAAGGTCTCCCAGATATTTTAATGATGTAATAGCTAAACCAACAGCAATACAAGGATATGTTAACCAATCGTTATCCAACTCGGCAACTATAAGCCAAAACCCCGATAATCAATATTCGGCGGTCACTTCTAATCGTTATCCTATAAAGAGAGAGGATGAGAAATATAATGAACGTAAAGCAGCAGCTATAACAACATTATCTGCTGAAGAAGTTGAAGACAGAGCCAATGCATCTGTACTTCGAAGTTTACAAGGCCAAGTTGCGGGGCTTAACATAGCTACAGGTAAGGGGCAACCCGGTGCTGACACTACAATAGTACTACGTGGTATTGGCAGCATAAATGGTGATACTGAACCTTTGTTTATTGTAGATGGAGTACCCGTAGATGAAGATGGTTTCAGGAGTATAAATCAAAATGATATAGATTCCTATGAAATATTAAGCGATGCTTCAGCTACTTCTATATATGGCAACAGGGGCGCTAACGGGGTAATACTGATAAGCACAAAGTCAGGGGCATTTCAGGAAGCACATTATGAAAGGCCTGAAGAAATTAAAGCAAAGTTAGACAACATCAGCAGGCTACCCGGAGAAAACACTGTATATATTATTGACGGCATTGTTGTAGATGAAGATGTAATCGATACGTTAAATCCTAATGACATTGCAACTTGTGACATTTACAAAAATGATCCGAATACGTTGTTATACAGTAACCGTGGCAATAGCCCTACAGTAGTATTCAAGACAAAAGGCGGCCTCTCTAAAAAAACAAAAAGGCTTATTGAAAGAAGCAGGAAAAATAATAGCGATACTCCACAACGATTAGAATTTCAGCAAGTAAAACCAAAAGCTAAAATACAGGTTGACCAGGAAGAATATGAATCTTTTGAAGAAAATAAGTTTGAAAATACGGCAACAGTACCGCTTTCCACTTTCTCTATTGATGTTGACAATGCCTCTTATACTAATGTGCGTCGCTTTTTAAACAACGGGCAAATAGTGCCAAAAGATGCTGTTCGGGTTGAAGAAATGATCAACTTTTTTAAATATCAGTATCCGCAGCCAACAGGTAACGATGTGTTCTCTATTAATACCGAGTACAGCGATGCGCCGTGGAACCCAAAACACAAGCTATTAAAAATTGGTTTGAAAGGTAAAGACATACCAACTGCCGATTTACCTGCATCCAACTTTGTGTTCCTGATAGATGTATCGGGTTCGATGAGCGACAGCAACAAACTGCCACTACTAAAGCAGTCTATGAAACTGCTGGTAAACCAGATGCGGCCGCAGGACAGGATAGCTATTGTAGTATATGCCGGGGCGGCAGGCCTCGTGCTGCCTTCTACCAGCGGGGGCGAGAAAAGCACCATCATCAATGCATTGAATAAACTTGAGGCAGGCGGCAGCACCGCAGGGGGAGCAGGTATAGAGCTTGCTTACAAAACCGCACTGGAGAACTTTATAAAAGGCGGCAACAACCGTGTGATACTGGCAACGGATGGCGACTTTAATGTTGGGGCATCGTCTAACACCGATATGCAAACACTTATTGAGGAGAAGCGCAAAAGCGGAGTGTTCCTTACCTGCCTGGGCTACGGCATGGGTAATTACAAGGACTCTAAAATGGAAATACTGGCAGATAAAGGCAATGGTAACTACGCGTACATAGACAATATGCAGGAAGCCGACCGTTTTTTACAGAAGGAATTTAAAGGCTCTATGTTTGCCATAGCTAAAGATGTAAAAATACAGATAGAGTTAAACCCTAAACATGTGCAGAGCTACCGCCTGATTGGGTACGAGAACCGCAAGCTACGCAATGAAGATTTTGCCAACGATGCCATAGATGCGGGAGAGCTGGGGAGTGGTCATACCGTTACGGCATTGTATGAGATAATTCCGGTGGGTGTGGAAAGTGACTACTTTACTCCTGCCCCGGAACTTAAATACAGCGAGCCGGTAAAAACATCGGGTAACTATAGTGATGAGCTTGCCACCATAAAATTCCGCCACAAAAAACCGGATGAAGATGTAAGCAAAGAAACGGTTAAGGTAATTCCTAATGTGGTAACACCATTAAGCAATACCTCGGGCGACTTTAAGTTTGCGGCTGCCGTGGCTTGGTTCGGGTTAAAGCTTAGGGACAGCAAGCTGGTACCCAATAAAGAAACCAAAGCCATTATTGAACTCGCCAAACAGGGACAGCAACCCGACCCCGAAGGTTACCGCGCGGAGTTTATCCGATTAGTGGAGATGGTGGAGTAGCTCAGCTTTTAGCTTTTAGCCAATAGCAATTAGGCAAGAGGCAACAGAATTAAATTGTAAAGAAAATATGAAATTAACAGTATTAGTGGCTTTTATGATGTTAACTGGTATCAGCTACAGCCAGGAGATAATCCCAATCCCGAGAGATACGCTTTACATAATAGATGGTGTACCCGAAACTTCGTATGGATTTCAAAACATAAAATCTGAAGATATCATCAGTTTCAAAATTCTGAAAAATACTGATGATTTAGCAATCCTGAACTGCCGAAACCCGGATAGAGTAATCATTGTGATAACAACTATAAAAGCACTAACAAAACGTGAACGAAGAAAATATGAAAAGAAAAAATTACAAATACCTTAAAAGCATAATTTTAAAGGCTTTTTTATTAATGTCATTTCTCAGCTACAGTCAGCAAAGTGGTCGAGATGAAAATTCAAAACCCTTGCCTTTTGCGCAGGTAACGCCTGAACAAAAGTTTAAATACGACAGCAAGAGAAACTCTTTTACCATTTATACCGTTGGAGGATTAAAACCTTACAGCCATGAAGCTACGGAAACTTTTCAGAAAAAGTTCGATATTACTTATCATGATTTCGGCTGCATTGCTCCGGCAAACATGACTTTTTTTGAAACATATAACTTACTTGTCTTTCAGCACCTTCAAAAGCAATACGGTAACGACTGGCAAAAAGACATCAGGGACAATGTAATAGGCATCAATAAATGGAAAGAGCGTAATAAATAGGTTTAGTTTAGTTAAATTGAAAAAGGCACCACGTTCATGTAGTGCCTTTTCTAATTTATAGCGCCGGCCTGTAATCTGAAAGCTAAAAGCTGAAGGCTGAGAGCTATCAGCTATTTATCTATCTCCCGAAGATTCTCCATCTTTTTAAGCTCAAGGAAACCTTTAATATCTTCAAAATGTTCTTTAACACGTTTGTTACCAAATTCAAAAACTTTGGTTACCAAACCGTCAAGAAAGTCCCTGTCGTGCGATACCAGTATCAGCGTACCGTCAAAAGCATTTAGTGCATCTTTAATAATATCCTTGGTTTTCATATCAAGGTGGTTGGTAGGCTCATCCAGAATCAGTACGTTAACCGGCTCCAGCAACAGCTTTATCATAGCCAGTCGCGTCTTCTCCCCTCCTGATAGTACTTTTACTTTTTTAGTAGTATCATCTCCGCTAAACATAAACGCGCCCAGCAGGTTTTTTATCTGTGTGCGGATATCACCTTCGGCAATCCTGTCTATTGTTTCAAAAACGGTAAGTTCACCATCCAGTAACGATGCCTGGTTTTGGGCAAAATAACCAATTTTTACATTGTGCCCCACTTCCAGTTTCCCCTGAAAGTTAATTTCTCCCATTATTGCTTTCACCATTGTAGATTTACCTTCGCCGTTTTTACCAACAAAAGCAACTTTTTGCCCTCGCTCTATAACCATATCGGCATCTTTAAATACAACATGGTCGCCATAAGCTTTATACAATCCGTTTACCACAACAGGGTACTGGCCCGAACGCGGTGCAGGCGGAAATTTTAATCGTAATGCGGAAGTATCTACCTCATCAACCTCTACCAACTCCAGCTTTTCAAGCATTTTTACACGGCTTTGTACCTGTAGGGTTTTAGAGTATGTTCCTTTAAAACGTTCTATGAATTCTGTAGTTTCAGCAATCATTTTTTGCTGTTCCTCATACGCCTTTTGCTGATGCGCACGGCGGTCTTTTCTTAATTCCAGGTAATGGGAGTATTTAGCCTTATAATCGTAAATACGCCCCATGGTAACCTCTATGGTACGCGTGGTTATGTTATCTACAAATGCACGGTCGTGTGATATTACCATTACTGCTTTGGCACTGTTAACAAGGAAATCTTCCAGCCACTGGATACTTTCAATATCCATGTGGTTGGTAGGTTCATCCAGTAATATAAGGTCGGGTTTTTGCAGCAGTATCTTAGCAAGCTCTATACGCATGCGCCACCCTCCGCTGAACTCCGAAGTTGGCCTGTTAAAGTCCATACGGGTAAAGCCCATACCTTTCAGTACCTTTTCTACCTCGGCTTCATAATTCACCTCTTCTATCGAATAGAATTTTTCACTAAGCTCCGATACCCTTTCGATAATTTTATAATATTCTTCCGACTCATAATCGGTACGTACTGTAAGCTCTTCATTAAGGGCATCTATTTCCTCCTTCATTTTGAATATCTCAGCAAAAGCCTTGCTTGTTTCTTCGAAAACCGTTGCATTGTCTTCTGTAAGCAAATGCTGTGGCAAATAAGCAATTACGGTGCCTTTTGGCGCCGAAACGTTACCCGATGATGGTTTGTTTACACCTGCCAGTATTTTTAGCAGGGTACTTTTACCCGCACCATTCTTGCCCATAAGGGCAATTTTATCGGTTTCGTTAATAGAGAAAGAAACATCGCTGAAAAGAGTGGTACCGCCAAATTGTACCGATAGGGCATCTGCAGTTATCATTACCTGTTTGATTTTGAAGGTGCAAAGATAATGGAAAACTATAAACGGCAACCGGCTATTGCTGTTAACCGAATATAAAAAATAAGCCCGCCTTAAAAGACGGACCTAAAAAAAACACACTCAGTCCATAATTTTGTTACCCTCCTGCATTCAGGATAACTTAATAGTGTAAAGTAACATATCGTGGGCGAGACCGTAACAGGCAAATTAGAATATGCGTTATCCGGTTTAGTATATGGTTATTAGCAGTTAGTATTTGCTATAGCTGAACTTTGCTGTAGGAGTTGATACGGTCTAAATTTAATATGGTTTTGGTATTATCATCATTTTCTTCATACATCATGTTAAACTTAGCGCCATATATAATTTCATCAAAAGTATAAGATGTGCCTGATGAAACCGTACTGCTGAAAACATCATCAAAGGCTTTTATATAAACAATTATTTCGCCTTCGGTAGTATCAAAGTCTTCTTTAGTAAACCCAAAGAAAGGGCTTTCTTCATTTATTGGGTGTACCAATGTCCAGCTTAGGGTTAGCGCATTTATTTTTTGCAGCTCAAGGTCAAGCGTATAAAATTTATTAACCATGCTGCCGTTTTCTTCTACGCTCATACCAAGTGTCATTCGTGCTTCGGCATCAATAAGGTTGGTGTTCTTAAAGGGAGTCATGCGTATCATGAATGCCGAACCGTTGCGGTAGGGCGCTATAACCGCATTTTCTGAAAACCTTATAAACGCCCTCGGCCTGCTAAACCTGCCGTAAAAAAGCCCTGTTGCTATAGCAAAGCTAAGCAGGCCCGTAAGTGCTTCGGTTGCAGCAAGGGCACTTGTTAAAAAGCCATTGGGGCTTATATGCCCGTAACCGACAGTAGTAAAAGTCTGTGCGCTGAAGAAATATGCCTTGCCAAACTTTAGCCATTCCGAGCCCTCACTGGCATCTATCCCATCAAGGTACTCTATGCCTATTGCATAATATAGTGCTGCAAAAATAAAATTGATACCTGCATAAAAAAGAAAAAGCAGGCCTATAAACTTCCAGGCCGGTAAGCCCTGCATGGTGTGGTACCAGCTAATGCGGCTTAAAAACGGCACTCCCCTTTTCTCTACATTGGCAGAGCCATCTTTATTTATAAAGCGCCCGCCATAGCTGCCGGGATTGGTTCCGAAACCGGTACTATTGCTTGTCTTGGCGCGGATATTTATTTTTTTGAATACGTTCATTTTTATATGATATGTGACTTTAAATCTAAATTTAAGGTATAGACTTCCAATTTATATGGCTAAAATAATATATTTGAAGAAGTTTAAAACATCCGATTATGAAACAAATTTTTACGATTCTTCTTACTGTTACTGCGTTTGTCGCAAATGCGCAATGGGTTGCGTTATCTTTTCAGCATGATAACCTTAATGAAATATTTTTCCGAGATTCACAGCATGGCTATGTAAGCAGCTTTTCTGAAGATGCAAATCCGCAATTATTTACAACTACTGATGGCGGTATAAACTGGACAGAAATAACACTGCCTGAAATTGGCAATAATAAAAAGATTACATCAATACATTTTACAGATGCCCAAAATGGATTTTTAACTACAGATGCGTTAGGCATTAACCTAAGGACTGCTGACGGCGGGCAAACCTGGACAGTTACAGACTGTGGCTCACAATATCCGGGTAAAGCCTACTTTAAAAATGATGGGACAGGATTTTTTTGGAATCATGAATTATTTCAAACATCTGACTATGGTGGGAGCTGGAATTTTTTAGGAATTCCTGACGGAGGTCCAATGATACATGATTTACATTTTATCAATGATGGTGGTAGTATCGGCTTTGCCATAAAAGACTGGGGTATTGTAAAAACTACTGATAATGGGCAAACATGGAGTGGAATCAGTTTTGGATATGAATACTCAGGAGACTCTTATATCCATTTTCTTAATGAAAATGTAGGTGTGGTTAGTGATGCAAGCTTAATATACAAAACTACGAATGGCGGACTGAGTTGGTATGACATATCAATCCAGGATATTGGCGGAAGTAAAATACATATGATTACTGAAGATTTAATTTTCTGTAATCCGGGACAGTATAGCATCTCAAAATCATTAGATGGTGGTGCAACATGGCAACCTACTTATATCTTCGGCACACAAGATCTTTTAACGGTAGCTATTAATTTTGACTTTCCCGATAATAATGTTGGTTACGCAATAACCGAAAGCGGCAATATTTATAAAATTGATGTAGCTGCTTCTTCAGAAAAATTTAATGCTGATGCAGTAACAGTTTACCCTAACCCTGCCCGCGATATACTGAATATCGAAAGTAATGAGCAAATTACATCTTATATCATAACCGATCTAACAGGTAAAACAGTATTGAAGGGGCGTTTCAGCAATACGATAGATGTATCCGGCCTTAGAACCGGGATGTATTTCCTTAAAACAGGAAATTATAAAACAATCAGGTTTATAAAAGAGTAAAATAAAAGCCCCTGAATAGGGGCTTTTATTTATTATCTGCTTAAATACATTTTTCTTCTTGAATACAGCTCGTAAAACTGGTCATCTTTAAGGTCTTCTATAAACAGGATACTTTCTCCTGTACTCTTCATTTCAGGCCCGAGCTTTTTGTTTACTCCCGGAAACTTGTTGAAGGAGAATACCGGTTGCTTGATAGCATAACCTTTTAGCTGCGGGTTAAAAGTGAAGTCTTTTACTTTTTTCTCGCCCAGCATTACTTTGGTGGCATAGTTTACATAAGGCTCGCCGTATGCCTTGGCAATAAAAGGTACGGTTCGCGATGCACGCGGGTTAGCCTCTATTATATATACCGTATCATCTTTAATGGCAAACTGTATGTTGATAAGCCCAACGGTTTTAAGTGCCAGCGCAATCTTTTTGGTATGGTCTTTTATCTGTTGCATTACAAATTCACCAAGGTTAAAAGGCGGCAATGTAGCATTACTGTCGCCACTGTGCACACCGCATGGCTCTATATGTTCCATAATACCGATGATGTAAACATCCTCCCCATCACAAATGGCATCTGCTTCGGCCTCTATAGCTCCGTCAAGGTAATGATCAAGTAACAGCTTGTTGTTTGGTATGTGTTTCAGTAATTCGATAACGTGCTCTTCAAGCTCCTGCTTGTTAATCACTATTTTCATACCTTGTCCACCCAACACATAAGATGGCCTTACCAGTAAGGGAAAATCAAGGTCATCAGCAAGCTTAACGGCTTCTTCAGCGCTTTCTGCCACACCAAACTTAGGGAATGGTATGCCAAGTTCGCTCAGCAGTTCAGAGAAACGTCCGCGGTCTTCAGCAAGGTCAAGCGCCTCAAAGCTGGTACCCAGTATTTTTATACCATAGCGGTCAAGTTTTTCAGCAAGCTTAAGTGCAGTTTGCCCGCCAAGCTGTACTATAACGCCTTCCGGCTTTTCATGACGTATTATATCATAAATATGCTCCCAGAATACTGGTTCAAAGTAAAGCTTATCTGCTATATCAAAGTCAGTAGAAACTGTTTCAGGGTTACAGTTTATCATAATGGTTTCATAGCCGCATTCAGAGGCTGCCAGCACACCGTGCACACAAGAGTAATCGAACTCAATGCCCTGCCCTATCCTGTTTGGCCCGGAACCAAGCACTATTACTTTTTTACTGTCGGAAACCACGCTTTCGTTAGATACATATTTAGTGCCGTCGGCTCTTTCAATTTCTGCCTCAAAGGTTGAGTAGTAATATGGTGTCTGCGCCTTAAATTCAGCGGCACAGGTATCTACAAGCTTGTACACACGCTTCACGCCCATTTCTTCGCGCTTGTTGTACACCTGGCTTTCCAGGCAGCCTACCATGTGCGCTATCTGCCTGTCGGCAAAACCTTTTTGTTTCGCTTCCAGCAGCAGCTCTTTCGGCAGTGTGTCTATAGTGTAGTTTGATATTTCTTTTTCCAGTGCATACAGCTCCTCATACTGCTTAAGGAACCACATATCAATCTGGGTAATTTCATGGATTCGGCTTAACGGTATACCCATTTGTATGGCATCATATATGGTAAACACCCTGTCCCAGCTTGCGTTGGTAAGCTTATCTATAACCTGCTCATAGTTGGTGTAGCCTTTACCGTCGGCACCAAGCCCGTTACGCTTAATTTCAAGCGACTGTGTGGCTTTGTGCAGTGCTTCCTGAAACGAACGCCCTATACCCATTACCTCGCCTACCGATTTCATCTGGAGGCCAAGAGTACGCTCTGCCCCTTCAAACTTATCAAAGTTCCAGCGTGGTATTTTTACGATAACATAATCAAGTGTTGGCTCAAACAATGCCGATGTAGATTTTGTTATCTGGTTCATTAGTTCGTCAAGATGGTAACCCAGCGCAAGTTTAGAAGCTATCTTGGCAATTGGGTAGCCTGTAGCCTTAGATGCCAAAGCCGATGAGCGCGATACCCTCGGGTTTATCTCTATGGCAACAATATCTTCTTTTTCATCAGGGCTAACGGCAAACTGCACGTTACAGCCACCGGCAAAGTTACCAATGCTGCGCATCATTTTTATAGCCATGTTACGCATCCTTTGGTAAGTAGTGTCGCTTAAAGTCATGGCCGGCGCAACAGTTATACTGTCACCTGTGTGGATGCCCATAGGGTCCATGTTTTCAATCGAACATATAATAACAACGTTATCATTCTTATCGCGCAGCAATTCCAGCTCATACTCCTTCCATCCGAAGAGTGCTTTATCTATAAGTACTTCGTGTATTGGCGATGCCTCAAGGCCGCGTGTAAGCAGCTCGTCAAAATCTTCTTTGCGGTGCACAAAAGATGCCCCCGTACCGCCAAGCGTAAACGAAGGGCGTATAACCAGCGGGAAACCAAACTCCTGTGCTATTTCTTTACCTTTAAGGAAAGAGTTAGCCGTTTTTGCAGGCGCGGCAGGTATGCCTATACGCTCTAAAAGCTGCTTAAACTGTTCCCTGTCTTCGGTTATGTTTATGGCATTTATATCTACCCCTATCAGCCTCACGTTAAAGTCAGACCATATCCCTTTTTCTTCAGCCTCAAGACAAAGATTAAGGGCCGTTTGCCCACCCATTGTTGGCAGTACAGCGTCAATTTCAGGATGCTCCTTCAATATCTCTATAAGAGATTTTGTTGTAAGTGGCTTCAGGTACACATGGTCGGCCATGCTGGGGTCGGTCATAATGGTTGCCGGGTTAGAGTTTATCAGTATAACCTTGATACCTTCTTCCCTTAATGAGCGCGCCGCCTGAGAGCCGGCATAGTCAAATTCGCAGGCCTGGCCTATAACTATTGGCCCGGAGCCGATAATAAGAACCGTTTTAATGGAGTTGTCTTTTGGCATTTTGTGTTGTTGTAGTTGTAGTTATTACTTTAGGAGTACAAAGTTAGTATTTATTTTAAAAAATGCCCCGCCGTTGGCAGGGGTTACAGTTTTTATATGGTATAAAAAAAGGCGTTACCTTTATTAAAGTAACACCTTTATGTATGCTTTGTTATAAAACATTATTTTTTATGCCTTGGTTCGCTAGAAACTGTTAGTTTATGCCTTCCTTTAGCCCTTCTGCGAGCAAGCACCTTCCTACCGTTGGCAGAAGCCATTCTTTCCATGAAACCGTGCTTGTTCCTTCTTTTTCTTTTTGATGGTTGAAACGTTCTCTTACTCATTGCTTTGTATCTTTAAATCTTAATGTAATGTCTTTTTAAGGGCATCAGGAACACTAATTCCAAAACCGAGTGCAAATATACAAAGCTTTTTTTTACTCACAAGTGCTTTTGTAAAATTATTTTTAATTCATTTTCTTACCTTTGCACCGCAAAATTAAACATTACTGCTATGTATAACAAGAATATAAAATTAGTACTTGCCGCCCTTATAGTTATAACCGCAATTTGGCAATTTACCGATAAAAACATAGGTAATGGCATTGCCCTGCTACTGTTGGCAGGTATGTTTATCTTGCTGTACTTTAAAAATGAAATTATTATAATGGCTTTTTTTAAACTGAGGAAGCAGGATTTTGACGGCGCTAAAAAGTTACTTGATAAAATAAAAAATCCCGAAGCGGCACTTGTTCGCAAACAACAGGGTTACTATAACTACCTTAACGGGCTTATGCTTTCTCAAACCAACCTTACACTGGCAGAAAAACACCTTAAAAAAGCCGTAGAGCTTGGCCTGAGCATGAATCAGGATATGGCAATGGCAAAGCTTAACCTTGCCGGTATTGCACTTACCAAGAGACGTAAAATGGAAGCCACACAGCTACTTAATGAGGCTAAAAAACTGGACAAGCACAATATGCTTAAAGACCAGATAACCATGATGAAGCAGCAGCTTAAAAAGATATAGTTTTAATTATCGGTTATCATAATTTCTACGCGGCGGTTGGCAACGCGCTCTTCTTCATTCTTTTCTGGTAGCGGATATACCGGCCTTGTACTGCCAAAGCTTTTATAAGACAGCCTGTCTTTATCTATACCACTATTAATAAGAAACTGGTATATAGCTACTGCCCTTCTTAATGATACATCGTTTTGCTCTACCTCCTGGCAGCAAATATGCCCCTGTATTTCTATTTTGAGGTTAGGATTATCCTTCAATATCTGTAAAAGCTCAATGAGTATAGGCTGCGACTCCCTTAATATTATGTCTGAATTATTATAAAAATTAAGGTTGGGCAATTTTAATATATCGCCTTTTTTAGCTGCCTCAACTGCTTTTGCAAAGGCTTTTACTTCATTCTGGGGATTTTCATAATATACCACTACTTTACGGTTTTCATCCTGGTTGGCGGCATAATCAAATTCTTCACCAAACCCTTTTACTTCGGCATCGGGCACCACCTCTACCTTACCTGCATTTAATTGTTGTAATGCATAGGCGGCACGCCGCTGCGATAGCGCTATATTATATTCAGGTGTGCCTACAGTATCGGCATAAGCATATACTTTTAACACCTTAGCAGAAGGATTTTCGGCAATCCAGTCAGCCAGCTTTTTTTGTGACGGCTTGTTTGCCTCATCTATATCAAAATCAAAATAGGCTGTAAAATTTTGTTGTGCCGATATATCTAAACAAGCGCCAAGAAATGCCGATAGCAGAAAGATTTTTTTCATTATGGATAATTTGTAAGGATAACTTCAAAACTACAAATTTTAGTATAAAAAAAGCCACGCTGTGCGTGGCTTTAGTAGTATTATGTATGAATTATCGCGTAAACAGGAGTTCTCTGTATTTGGTAAGTGTCCATATCTCATCATCAACCAATAGCTCCAACTTGTCGCAGTGGTTCCTTATAACATCAAAGTATGGTTTTACCTTTTCGCAGTAGGCATCTGCCATAGCCTCGGCATTTTCAAGTGCATTGGCATTCCTGCGCTCCTCGGTCATTTCTTCCACTTTTGAGTTAATACCTGCAATGTGCTCAGAAATTTCGCGGATAAGCGTTATCTGTTCCTTGCCTATTGATTCGTACTCGCTGCCGAATATCTCCTTAAGGCCTTTAACATTCTCGATAAGGATGTTTTGGTAACGTATAGCTGTAGGTATAACATGGTTGCGGGCGATATCACCCAGTACCCTGCCTTCTATCTGAATTTTCTTGGTATATTCTTCAAGCTCAATTTCATAACGTGCCTCTACTTCAACATGGTTCATTACCTTAAGTTCCTGAAACAATGCAAGTGATTTCTCAGAAACCTTTGCCTTAAGCGCTTTAGGAGTGGTTTTGTTGTTGCTAAGCCCACGCTTTGCCGCTTCCTGCTCCCATTCGTCGCTGTAGCCGTCACCTTCAAATAAAATGTTCTTGGTTTCCTTGATGTATTCCCTTAGCACATTAAATATGGCATCGTCTTTTTTCATGCTTTTATCGCTGATAAGGGCATCGACTTCTTTCTTAAAGTCCCTTAGCTGCTTGGCAACTATGGCATTAAGTATAGTCATTGCATTAGCACAGTTAGCACTTGAGCCTACCGCACGGAATTCGAACTTATTACCTGTAAAGGCAAAAGGAGAAGTCCTGTTCCTGTCGGTGTTATCAAGAAGTACATCCGGAATTTTACCAACTACGTTAAGTTTAAGGTCGGTTTTCTCTTCAGGAGAAAGTTTGCCTGAGGATACACCCTCAAGTTCTTCCAGCACTTTTGTAAGCTGCTGCCCGATGAACACCGATATAATTGCAGGGGGAGCCTCGTTAGCGCCAAGCCTGTGATCGTTAGATGCTGTAGCAATAGAAGCCCTTAACAGTTCTTCATTTTCCTGAACAGCCTTAATAGTATTGATGAAGAATGTAAGGAACTGAAGGTTGCTCATAGGGGTTTTACCCGGGCTAAGCAGGTTAACACCTGTATCTGTAGCCATACTCCAGTTATTGTGCTTACCGCTACCGTTAACACCTTTAAACGGCTTTTCATGCATCAGCACTTTAAAGTCGTGGCGCTCGGCTACCTTTTGCATAATGTCCATAAGCAGCGAGTTATGGTCTACCGCAAGGTTAGCCTCTTCAAATATTGGCGCAAGCTCAAACTGGTTAGGTGCAACTTCGTTGTGGCGGGTTTTAACCGGTATGCCAAGCAGCATACATTCGTTCTCAAGGTCGCGCATGTAGTTAAGCACCCTTGTTGGTATAGAACCAAAGTAGTGGTCTTCCAGCTGCTGCCCCTTTGCCGAGGTATGCCCCAACAGCGTGCGGCCTGTTATCATAATATCCGGCCTTGAGTTGGCAAGTGCCGCATCTATAAGGAAATATTCCTGCTCCCATCCTAAGGTAGCAGTAACTTTTTTCACATTTTTATCAAAATAGCGGCATACATCTGTTGCAGCGTCATCAACGGCACTTAGCGCCCTTAAAAGAGGAGTTTTATAATCAAGCGCCTCTCCTGTATACGATACAAACACTGTTGGTATGCATAGTGTAGTACCATATATAAATGCAGGTGATGTCGGATCCCACGCTGTGTAACCGCGTGCTTCAAAAGTATTCCTTATACCACCGTTAGGAAAGCTGGATGCATCCGGCTCCTGCTGTACAAGCTGGCTTCCGCCAAACTTCTCTACAGGATCGCTGCCATCAAAAGATGTTTCAAAAAAAGCATCATGCTTTTCGGCAGTAGAACCTGTTAACGGCTGAAACCAGTGTGTATAATGGGTTACACCTTTGCTTAATGCCCACTCTTTCATACCCATGGCAACATAATCTGAAATCCTGCGGTCTATTTTTGTTCCATGCTGCATTGCATTTTTCACGGCCTGGTAAGCTTCAGGCGTTAAAAATTGTCGCATTGCTTTGTCATTGAACACGTTGCTACCAAAAATAACCGACTTTCTGTCAAGTTCTTCAACTTTTACCGGTTTTCTGCCGGCGGTCTCCTTTAAAGCCTGAAAACGTAATGTAGACATGGAACTATAATTTTATTTGTTATTGTTTAAAAACAGGTGCAAATATACAAAAAAATTATTAACACAAACAATACCCCCTATTTTTTAAGGGGTAACATCTATAATTCTAATCAAAAAAATGTTGTAACACCCCTCTAAAAATTACCTTCAAGACACATGCGCATAATATTTTGATAACCTTAGTAAAAATACAGCACTAAAACCGTGCAGTAAATACAAAATCTGCAACAAAAGCCTGAAATTTGTTAATTAAAATATAAAATTCCTACATAAATAAACTGTGTGTTAAATATTATATAAGCAAATTGCGGTTTGGCTACTGATTGTCTAATTTAGCTCAATAATATAAATCTAATAACTAAAGCTATGAACAATAAAAAATTAGCCATTGGTATTGCAGCAGGCGCTGCACTGGCAGGAGCAGCATATTTAATGTACAAGAACAAATCTAAAAAGAAGGCTTTCCGCGAAACAGTTGAAGGAGCGAAGGATAACATGAGGGGCAAGCTTAATGAGCTGCAACGCAAAGCTGAAAAAGAATATAAGAATGCTCCTTCTGAAACTAAAGATGCTGTTAACTCTGCTAAAGAAAGAGCTAACAACTGGGTAAACAAAACAAGCAACGCTTAAACCTGCCCGTTTAACATAAACAGTACACAGCCCATTATAAAAAACTGCTAAACACTCAGACTGCCATGAAAGCCAGGAGAAACACAGGGAAGCATCTGCAACCTTATACAAAATACTTAAAACAACTTGCTACTCAGGATATTTCCGGCACAGATAAAATGCCGGAAATATTATTCTTAACCACATTCCCGCCAAGGCAATGTGGTATAGCAACTTATTCGCAGGACTTAATAAAAGCACTTAATAATCAATATGTAAACTCATTTTCGCTGAAAATATGTGCACTTGAAAATGCAAATGAAAAACACGAATATGAAGATGTAGATGTTAAGTATAAGCTTGATACATCAGAAGAAGCTTCTTATAAAGAACTTGCGCTGGCTATAAATGCAGATGATAACCTGAAAGCTGTGCTCATTCAGCACGAATTCGGGCTTTTTGCCGATGGTGTACAACATTTTAATAATTTTATTAATGAGGTTAAGAAACCGGTTACAGTAGTTTTTCATACTATATTACCCGGCCCTGATGATAACCTGAGGAAAAATGTACAGCATATCCTTGACAGGGCAGACTCTGTTATTGTAATGACAAACAATGCTGCTGATATACTGTTGCGCGATTATACCACAACAAAAGATAAAATTGCAGTTATACCTCATGGCACACACCTTGTTCCTCACGCGGATAAAGCAGAGCTAAAACAAAAATATGGCTTTGAGGGCAGAAAAGTATTATCTACTTTCGGGCTTTTAAGTTCGGGTAAGAGCATTGAAACAACACTGGATGCACTGCCTGCAGTGGTAGATAAGTCTCCTGAAGTGTTGTTTTTAATTATCGGAAAAACGCACCCGACAGTAGTACTGCACGAAGGTGAACAATACCGTGAGTCTCTCGTTCAAAAAATACAAAAGCTGGGGCTGGAAGAAAATGTAAAGTTTATCAATAAATATGTACCGCTGCACGAGTTACTGGACTATTTGCAGATGACAGATATTTACCTGTTTACAAGCAAAGACCCAAACCAGGCGGTAAGCGGCACATTCTCATACGCACTTAGCTGCGGTTGCGCCATTATCTCTACACCAATACCCCATGCTAAAGAAGTACTTGCCGGCGATACAGGATTGACTTTTGATTTCGGCAATTCTGAACAACTGGCAGAATGCATCAACACATTATTATTTGATGTGAACCTGCGTAACAACATGATGCTTAACGGACTGCATAAAATAAACCCTACAGCCTGGGAAAACTCGGCAGTAGCACATGCAAAAGTGTTGCAGAAAGCCTGCGGCAACTTAAAACTGCAATACAGGAACCTTAAAATAAACCTTGATCATATTAAAAGGCTAACTACCGATTTCGGTATGCTGCAATTCAGCCAGCTTAACAGGCCGGATATAAATTCAGGTTACACACTTGATGATAATGCACGTGCTCTAATAGCTATTTGCCAGTACTACAAGCAGCACAAAGATAAAAGTGTACTTAAATATATTGAGATATACCTCAATTTTATAGACCATTGCCAGTGTAAAGACGGCAGGTTTATGAACTATGTAGACTATAACACCAACTTTGGTGTACAAAACCGGAATGAAAACCTGGAAGACAGTTCAGGCAGGGCAATGTGGGCTTTAGGATATGTTATATCGCTTTCACAAATACTCCCTCAGGAATTCTCCCAGAAAGCAGAGGCTATGTTCCAGAAGTCACTTGGCCTTACCAAAAATATTTATTCTACAAGAGCTATGGCTTTTGTTATTAAGGGGCTTTATTACTACAACCGCCAAGTAAAAGATACCGACACCCTTATTTACATAAAACTGTTTGGTGATAGGCTTGTACAGATGTACCGCCACGAAGCTGACAGCAACTGGAAATGGTTTGAAAACTATCTTACATATGCAAACAGCGTATTACCGGAAGCACTATTGCTTTGCTATGCTATAACCGGTGAAGAAGTCTATAAAAATGTTGCCAAGGAATCATTCGATTTTTTACTTACCACGATTTTTGACGGCGAGCGTATAAAGGTAATTTCTAACAAAGGCTGGTACTTTAAAGGTACTGCTAAAGAGCATTATGGCGAGCAGCCAATAGATGTTGCATATACCATACTCGCGCTTCGCAAGTTCCATGATATTTTTAAAGAAGAGGATTACCTTACTAAAATGGAAATTGCCTTTAACTGGTTTTTGGGCAACAACCACCTTCAACAGGTTATATATAACCCATGCACAGGAGGATGCTTTGACGGCCTTGAGGAGCACAGCGTAAACCTTAATCAGGGTGCCGAATCAACCGTTAGTTATCTTATGGCAAGGCTAACCATTAATAAATATTTTGGTAACCCAGATAACATTTATTTCAGGAAAAGGATTAAAGCTGCAAAAGTAAACATAACAGGGGCTTTAAACCTTTAAACAGATAGACACATCTATTTTATAAATAGTAAAAGGGGGCAGCTATATGGCTGCCCCCTTTTTGGTTATATGTAAGTATTTTGTTGGAGGATTACTGTTTGGCTACCTTTATGGTTTTAACAGCTCCCTGTGAAGTTACTTTTACGATATAAGTTCCTGCGGATAGCTGCGCCATGTCAAGCTGCATTGCATTGCTGCTGCCGCTTCTCTCTAGTACAGACTGGCCTAACAGGTTGTAAACAACCACGTTTTCTATGGCATTGCTGTAGTTTAGTGTAAGCACGTCTTTTACCGGGTTGGGGTGGTAACGGAATGCTGCTGAGTCAAAGCTTTCTGTACTTAACACAACTTCTATTGTTACTGCAAATGGTGCGCTTTCGCATCCGTCTATTTCCTGGGTTACATACAGGGTTTGTGTTTCGGTAATTTCATAGTCGCTGTCAAGTTCGTTGTCGCTGTTCATGGCATCTTCTTCTGATGCATACCAGTTAAGCTCGCCTGTGGCGTCTATTTCAATATCTTCAAAGGTCAGTGTGGCAGGGCCGTCAAATTCCTGGATTGCTTCTCCTGTTGGTGCAGGCACTACGTTCAGGGTTACGGTTACGGCTGTGCGCTCACTTTCGCACTCGCCCTCTACAGCGGCGGCGTAATAGGTGGTGCCATCGGTAAGCATCGTTTCGATATCCAGTGGCTCTCCTCCTGTTTCGTCAGCATACCATACTACATTGTCGCCTTCTGCCATAAGCTCTTCAAGTGCTGAGCCGTTACAAACGGTTTGCTGGGCATCGGCTACCGGGGCTTCAACACTTTCTGCCGGCTCCAGTACTACTGTAAAGGGTTCGCTGGTACAGCCCAGTTCGTTTTCTACATAAACCATGTAGGTTCCGCCTTCAAGCCCGCTGAATACATTCGAAGCCTGGAAGTCGGCGCCGTTGATGGAATATACCAGGCCTGCTCCTGTTGGGGTATTAATGGTTATACTACCTGAATTGACGGCACATGTGGGCTGTACAACGCTTACGGTTGGTGTATCTATTGTAACAACGGTAACGGTTACTGCTGTACGTGACTGGCTTTCGCAGCCGCCTTCGGGTATTTGTGCTGCGTAGTAGGTTCCGTTTGCAAGTACGGTTTCTTCTTCTAAAGGCTCACCGCCTGTTTCTGTGGTGTACCATACTATTGTATCGCCATCGGCTGAAAGGCCTGCTACGGTTGCTCCTGCACAGAATTGTTGTTCTGCAAGGGCTGTCGGTGCTTCTGTATCGCAGGTTACTGTCAGTACACCGCTCACATTGGTGGTGCCGTCCCAGTAGCCGCCGCCTGTCGGGGTGTAGCCGCCGTAGGTGTAGGGGCCGTCCTGTAACTGGAAACGGCTGGCATAGTAATAGGTGCCCGGCTCAAGCCCGGCGCCTATGTCGCCCATGAATTCATCGTTGTTGCCGGTTACGGCTGTGTTGTAGGTGGCCGGTATCCAGGTATCCCATGTAGCCGGGTCGGTGTCTTCTTCACTGATGCCTATCCACGCGGTAACGCCTGCGCCGGGGCCTGCGCCCGGGGTAACGCCGTCTTCATAGGCCTGGGCATATACTGTACCGGTCTCGCCTACTGAAAGTTCCATTGTGGGTGGCCATTGAAGGTTTACGTAGTCAAGCTGTAATTGTGATACAGAAAGATTATCTATATACACATAGTAATCAACCCCATCGGGAAAAGTAGTTGTAGGGTCAGCATAAATACGTAAATAAATTTGTGCTGCCACCGGAGGTGTAAATGTTGCATTGAAAGAACTACAGTTGTTAGATTCTACATGATTTTCAGGCGTTATATTCACAATTTCAGTCCATGGACCTGTACTGGATGTAGCATACTCAAATGTAAGGCTACCCCATGATGTACTGTTTTGAACTGCGCTATCATATGGAGGTCCTGAAGCCCAATTAACAAGCCTGTAGTTAAACTGTAAAGTAGCGGGTGTTCCATCAGATGCTCCCATGGTTGGCGATACAGATTCGGCAGAAAGCGTAAAAATATCCGGAAAGCTAAAAACACTCGCTCTTAAAGAACCTGTACCATCACAAGGTTCCTGTAAGGTACGTGAAAAACCAAGACCCTCCCATTGCGGTGTGGGGTTTTCAAAGTTTTGGGTAAAATTTAATTGTGCATAGCTACTAAACGAAAAAGCAGCAAAAATCATAAAACTGTAAAAGAGTAAACGTAAAGTTGATCCCATAATGTAAGTTTAAATCATTTATATATTGATAATTATCAGCACACAATATTATACCCGCATGTTAAGGAAAGATTATTATTTAACACACATTTAACGTTTGTTTTGCAAATAAACATATTGAATTTCAACACTTTATTTGTCATGCCTGGGGTTATGAAGTAAAAGTAAACGCAACAGGGGCTTTAAACCTTTAAACAGAAAGACACATCTATTTTATAAATAGTAAAAGGGGGCAGCTATATGGCTGCCCCCTTTTTGGTTATATGTAAGTATTTTGTTGGAGGATTACTGTTTGGCTACCTTTATGGTTTTAACAGCTCCCTGTGAAGTTACTTTTACGATATAAGTTCCTGCGGATAGCTGCGCCATGTCAAGCTGCATTGCATTGCTGCTGCCGCTTCTCTCTAGTACAGACTGGCCTAACAGGTTGTAAACAACCACGTTTTCTATGGCATTGCTGTAGTTTAGTGTAAGCACGTCTTTTACCGGGTTGGGGTGGTAACGGAATGCTGCTGAGTCAAAGCTTTCTGTACTTAACACAACTTCTATTGTTACTGCAAATGGTGCGCTTTCGCATCCGTCTATTTCCTGGGTTACATACAGGGTTTGTGTTTCGGTAATTTCATAGTCGCTGTCAAGTTCGTTGTCGCTGTTCATGGCATCTTCTTCTGATGCATACCAGTTAAGCTCGCCTGTGGCGTCTATTTCAATATCTTCAAAGGTCAGTGTGGCAGGGCCGTCAAATTCCTGGATTGCTTCTCCTGTTGGTGCAGGCACTACGTTCAGGGTTACGGTTACGGCTGTGCGCTCACTTTCGCACTCGCCCTCTACAGCGGCGGCGTAATAGGTGGTGCCATCGGTAAGCATCGTTTCGATATCCAGTGGCTCTCCTCCTGTTTCGTCAGCATACCATACTACATTGTCGCCTTCTGCCATAAGCTCTTCAAGTGCTGAGCCGTTACAAACGGTTTGCTGGGCATCGGCTACCGGGGCTTCAACACTTTCTGCCGGCTCCAGTACTACTGTAAAGGGTTCGCTGGTACAGCCCAGTTCGTTTTCTACATAAACCATGTAGGTTCCGCCTTCAAGCCCGCTGAATACATTCGAAGCCTGGAAGTCGGCGCCGTTGATGGAATATACCAGGCCTGCTCCTGTTGGGGTATTAATGGTTATACTACCTGAATTGACGGCACATGTGGGCTGTACAACGCTTACGGTTGGTGTATCTATTGTAACAACGGTAACGGTTACTGCTGTACGTGACTGGCTTTCGCAGCCGCCTTCGGGTATTTGTGCTGCGTAGTAGGTTCCGTTTGCAAGTACGGTTTCTTCTTCTAAAGGCTCACCGCCTGTTTCTGTGGTGTACCATACTATTGTATCGCCATCGGCTGAAAGGCCTGCTACGGTTGCTCCTGCACAGAATTGTTGTTCTGCAAGGGCTGTCGGTGCTTCTGTATCGCAGGTTACTGTCAGTACACCGCTCACATTGGTGGTGCCGTCCCAGTAGCCGCCGCCTGTCGGGGTGTAGCCGCCGTAGGTGTAGGGGCCGTCCTGTAACTGGAAACGGCTGGCATAGTAATAGGTGCCCGGCTCAAGCCCGGCGCCTATGTCGCCCATGAATTCATCGTTGTTGCCGGTTACGGCTGTGTTGTAGGTGGCCGGTATCCAGGTATCCCATGTAGCCGGGTCGGTGTCTTCTTCACTGATGCCTATCCACGCGGTAACGCCTGCGCCGGGGCCTGCGCCCGGGGTAACGCCGTCTTCATAGGCCTGGGCATATACTGTACCGGTCTCGCCTACTGAAAGTTCCATTGTGGGTGGCCATTGAAGGTTTACGTAGTCAAGCTGTACAGGTGGCAGTATGTTTACAAGATAGTCTTCTGCCTGACCCCATCCGTTTTCTTCACCACAACTGTCTATTGTATATTCGTCATAGTTCTTAACAATCCTCATCATGGTTAGCCCTTGCATGGCATCTAAAGGTATATATATTTCACCTGTAGCTTCCTGCCCGTCTTCACCGTCAGAGTTTTCTATAGAGCCTATTTCAAATGCTTCGCCTATAAATTCAAATTCGCCATTGTGGTTAAAGTCAATGAACACTGTAAAGAATGTTTCATAATCGCCATTGGTGTTACCTTCCAAAGCAATATCATAGGTACCTCCTGCATTTACCTGAGCAGGTGCAACGTTTGTAAAGTTTTCAAGAGAAGGGCTTGCATCAGTTTCGGGAGAAGACGCGTTATCAATCCCTGCAAACTCAACATTGGTTATCGGCTCGACAATCGACCAAAACTCAATATCGCAATAGCATGGAATACCTGAAGCTACCACCTGAACAGGAGTACTGTTTACAGACTGTCCGCTTGCCGTACAGGTAATTACTGCCCTGTACCATGTGGTTACTGTTTGAGTGGTTACATAGGTATCATCTTCACCTCCTGTTGCAACATCTGTAAAATCTGTACCATTGGCAGATGTTTGCCACTGGTATTCAAACCCTGATGCCGAAGCAAATGGTAGTGAAAGTGTGATATCTCCTTCCTCACATGAAAATGCTGTTGATGTTTGTGTGGCAACTACTGCAGGTGTACCCGTACATGCCGGTAGTGGCTGCTCTACTACATTTATTTCATCAAAGAAGAATAAAAAGTCATTCGAAAGATCACCAAGCTCTGCAACAACATAAATATAGAGCTCTACACCTGCGGGTGGTGTAAATGTAGCCGTACGCGTAGCACAATCAGCAGACTCTATATGATTGTCAGGATCAATAGTTTCGATAAGAGTAAACGGCCCTGTAGGAGATGTGGCGTAGTAAACCTCAAAATAACCCCAGTCATCTGCATTTTGTACAGGTACGGTAGGATTCTCAGCGGCATATTCCAGAAGTTTATACTGGTAGGTAAGCGTGATCTCTGTACCCGCTGTGGTACCAAGAGCCGGAGAGGTCATTTCTGCAAAATACCCGAAAAAGAAACCATCATAAAGGTTGGCATAGAGTGAGCCCGTTCCTTCACAGGAAACACCGTCAGCTTCATAAAAGTCGTACAAATCCCAGTTATGGGTATCATCGTCAAAACTTTCTGAATAATTAATTTGTGCATAACCGCTAATGGATAATGCAGCAAAAATGGTAAAGCTGTAAAACAGCAATCGTAGATTTAACTTCATATGTAACAATTTTAATGGATTAGTTTTTTAAAATTAACATAATTAGTAATCTATGACAGAATTAATCACAACTATAACTGTC